>JAKURY010000005.1:39459-112160 GCA_022452145.1 Acidimicrobiales bacterium
GCACCGTCTTCGTGTGGACCCCCGAGCCCAAGTCAGTACGCAAGGGGAAGGATCGGGGTGGCGTTGACGCCCCGGGAAGGAAGGTCGGGTCATGAATCCCGAGATGATGGAGGCCCTCGAGGCCCTGGCGGTCGACCGGGGGGTCTCCGTGGACCTCCTGTTCGCCGCACTCGCCGATGCGTTGGAGTCGGCCTACAAGCGCACGCCCGGAGCCCACGAGTTCTCGTGGGTGACCATCGATCCAGACACCATGGAGATCCGAGTGCTGGCCCAGGACCTCGACGAGGAGGGGGAGCCGGTCGGCGAGGAGTTCGACGTCACCCCGGAGAACTTCGGCCGGATCGCGGCCCAGACCGCCCGCCAGGTGATGACCCAGCGGATCCGTGAGGCCGAGCGGGACCTCAAGTACGAGGAGTACGCGGGCAGGGAGGGCGACATCGTCACAGGCATGATCCAGCAGACCGATGCCAGGTACACCCTGCTGGACCTGGGGCGGGTCGAGGCCCTGCTTCCCCAGGCTGAGCAGGTGCCGTTCGAGCGGCCCGAGGCGAACGCCAGGATGAAGGCCTACATCGTCGAGGTCCGCAAGACGGCAAAGGGTCCGCAGATCGTGGTCAGCCGGACCCATCCAGGCCTCATCAAGCGCCTGTTCGAGCTCGAGGTGCCGGAGATCGCCGACGGCGTCGTGGAGATCAGGGCCTGTGCCCGCGAGCCAGGCCACCGCACCAAGATCGCTGTGTGGTCCAACGACCCCAATGTGGACCCGGTCGGTGCCTGTGTGGGTGCCCGGGGCGCCCGTGTGAGGATGGTCGTCAACGAGCTGCGGGGTGAGAAGATCGACATCGTCCCGTTCTCCGAGGATTCTGCCGACTTCGTGATGAAGGGCCTGTCGCCGGCCAAGGTGAAGGAGGTCCTCATCGACGAGGAGACCGGCACTGCCACGGTGATCGTGCCCGACTACCAGCTCTCTCTGGCCATAGGCAAGGAGGGCCAGAATGCCCGACTGGCCGCCCGGATGACCGGATGGCGGGTCGACATCAAGAGCGAGACCCAGGTCGCCCAGGAGGCGGCATACGCCGACGTCGAGTGGGCCGAGGGTGAGTGGATCGTCAACGACGAGACAGGCGAACAGGTCTGGCAGCCCGCCGAGGGCGGTCCTGCCGTCTCCGCCGGCCAGTGGACCGAGGCGGCCACCGAGGGTGGGGAAGAGGAGTAGGGCGACCGCGGGCGGTCCGGTCTCCCTGCCCGGTCTCTTCACGGTCCTACTGTGGGAACTGCTCCCGAGCGGACGTGCATCGCGTGTCGGACGGCCGGCCCGGTCTCCGGTCTGGTACGGCTGGCATGGCCGATGGGAGTCGGTGTGCCCGTCGTGGGCCGGACGGAGCCCGGTCGCGGCGCCTGGGTCCACCTGTCCGGACCCTGTGTCGCCGGCCTGCGCTCCGCCGACCTGGCTCGGGCGTTTCGCCGGACGGTGTCCGCAGACCAGCTCGACGCTGCTGTCGCCGCCTGCCGGGCGGCTGCCGTCCGGGCTGGTTTCGACGGGTGATCGGAGCCCCCAACCGATAGCGTCAGACAGCGGTTCAGTCAGTGCCGGACGGTCTGACGAGCCCCGTCGAACCGGGGATCGAACCTTGAACGAGCAGAATTCAATTAGCAAGAACCCCACTAGCAACAGGACGTCGTAACCACCGTGCCAAAGAACATCCGCGTCTACGAGTTGGCGCGAGAACTGGGGATGACTAACGGCGAGGTACTCGACCTCTGCGCCTCCATGGGAATCGGTGTGAAGAGCCATTCCTCCGGCATGGTGGAGGCTCAGGCCGATCGGGCACGTCGCAAGGCTGATCGTGAGGGCCTGAGGCGCGAGGTGCAGCCCGAGGAGGTCAAGGCCAAGCCAGCCAAGGCCAAGCCAGCCAAGGCCAAGCCGTCCGATGAGCCGACGCCCGAGCCGACGCAGGCGTCCGAACCGGAGCCGGTGTCCGAGCAGGAGCCAGAGCCGACGGTCGACCAGGAGCCGGAACCGGAGCCGACGCCCGCACCTGAACCGACGCCCGCCCCTGAGCCGACCCCCGAGCCCGAGACCTCAGTCCCGAAGCGCGTTATCTCCTCGAGCGGCTCCTCGGCGCCCCCGAGGAGGGTCGTTGAGCCCGAGCCTGTAGTCGCCCAGCCGAGCTTCGAGCCGGTACCCCATGACGATGGTCCGTCGGTACCGGACCTGGCGGCCAGGGTCATCGACCCCGAGGCGTCGCGGCTTCCGCCTCCCGGTGCCACGCCCCCGTTGTCCGCTTCCGGCAAGCCGATTCCGCCACCCCCCGGCCCGCCCGTGTCGTCGTCCGGCAAGCCGATCCCCCCGCCCCCCGGCATGGGTGGTCGCCGTACCCCGCCGCCGACTGGCCCCCCACCGGGTCGCCGTACCGGCCCGCCGCCCGTGGGCCGTCGTCCACCGATGGGTGGAGGGCCGCGCGAGTCCGTACCCGGTGCCGGTGGCGCACGCCCGGGTGGTGGTCCCGGCGGTGGTCCCGGTGGTGGTCCCGGCGGCCGACCGGGTGGTGGTCCCGGGGGTCGACCGGGTGGTGGTCCCGGGGGTCGACCAGGTGGTGGTCCCGGCGGTCGTCGCCCACCTCGTCGAAGGGGGCGACGGCGCCGCAGCCGCGAAGAACTCCAGCCGATGGACGTTCACGCCTATACCCCCGATGACGCGTCGGTGCCCGAGGGCGAGGTGGTGGTGGATCGTGCCTCCACCGCCCAGGACCTCGGCCCCAAGCTGAACCGCACGGCCGCCGACGTCGTCCGCTTCCTGATGCAGCAGGGTGAGATGGTGACGGCCACGCAGTCGCTGTCAGACGACATGATCGAGTTGTTCGCCGCCGAACTGGGCGCCGAGATCCGCATGGTGGATCCGGGCGAGGAGCAGGAGGTCGAGATCCTCAAGTTGCTCGACGTCGTCGACGACCTCGACGACGACGATGCACCGCTCCGCCCACCGATCGTCACCGTGATGGGCCACGTCGACCACGGCAAGACCAAGCTGCTCGACCAGATCCGCAGCGCCAACGTCGTGGACGACGAGGCAGGTGGCATCACCCAGCACATCGGCGCCTACCAGGCCGAACACGGTGGTCGGAGCCTCACCTTCATCGACACTCCCGGCCACGAAGCCTTCACCGCCATGCGGGCGCGCGGTGCCGAATCGACGGACATCGTCGTCCTGGTGGTGGCCGCCGACGACGGGGTCATGCCCCAGACGGTCGAGGCACTCGACCACGCAAGGGCGGCCGGCGTTCCGATCATCGTTGCGTTGAACAAGATCGACCGTGAGAACGCCGACCCCCAGAAGGTGCTGGGCCAGTTGGCCGAGCATGACCTGGTACCGGAATCCTGGGGTGGCGACACCGTCGTCGTCGAGGTATCAGCCCTGCAGAACCTGGGTGTAGACGACCTCCTGGACAACCTGAACGTGGTGGCAGAGATCGAGGACCTCCGGGCCGATCCGAACGGTCGGTCGCAGGGCGTGGTGCTGGAGTCGTTCCTGGACGTCGGTCGCGGCCCCGTGGCCACGGTGCTCGTCCAGCGCGGCACGCTGAAGGTCGGCGATCCGCTGGTGGCCGGCGCCGCCTGGGGTCGGGTGAGGGCCCTGGTCGACGCCAACGGCGAGCAGGTCAGGTCGGCCGGCCCGTCCATGCCGGTGCAGGTTCTCGGCCTCTCCGACGTGGCCGATGCGGGAGAGGGCTTCGTCGTCGCCCCGAACGAGAAGGTCGCCGGCCGGGTGGCCGACAAGCGGGGCCACTGGCGCCGTCAGGTCAACATCGGGCGGGATGCGCACGCCCTGTCGGGTGGCGCCCGCTTGGAGGACATCTTCACGCAGATCCAGAAGGGCGAGACGGCGACGCTGAACCTGATCGTCAAGGCCGACGTGAACGGTTCACTGGAGGCGGTCACAGAGAGCCTCCGAAAGTTGGAGCGCGAGGACGTCAAGCTGGCGTTCGTACACCGGGCCGTCGGCCGGATAACCGAGAACGACATCCAGCTGGCCGCCACGTCGAACGCCACCATCATCGGCTTCAACGTCCGTCCGGAGCGCAAGGCCCGCGAGATGGCCGACGTGGAGAAGGTCGAGATCCGCTCCTACGAGATCATCTACAAGCTGATCGAGGACATCGAGGCGGCCATGCTCGGCATGCTCGCCCCGGAGTTCGAGGAGGTCGTGACCGGCGACGCCGAGGTACGGGAGATCTTCTCGGTGCCCCGGATCGGCAAGATCGCCGGCTGCTACGTCACCAACGGAACCGTCACCCGCGGTTCCAAGGTCCGCTTCCTCCGCGAGGGAGCGATCATCTGGAAGGGCGAGGTCCGCTCGCTCCGACGTTTCAAGGAGGACGTGCGGGAGGTCCAGTCGGGATTCGAGTGCGGCATAGGCCTCTCTGACTATCAGGACCTCAAGGAAGGCGACGTCATCGAGACGTTCGAGGAGCGGGAGATTCCCCGCACCTAGGGGCAGGCCATGGGACGGGGAGCACCGCAGGGTCGCCGACCTGCCGGCGGTGCCCGCGGCTACGACCGGGCCGACCGGCTGAACGAACTGCTGGTCCGGATCCTGGCCGAGGAGGTCGAGCGGATCGACGATGACCGCCTCGGCTTCCTGACCGTGACTGCCGTCGAGACCGACCGTGACCTGAGCATGGCTCGGGTGTTCGTGACGTCCGACATCGACGACGATGACGAACTCCTGGAGGCCCTCCTCGAGCTCAGGCCCCGCCTACACCGTGCCATCGGCGACCAGGCCCGCCTCCGTCGGGTCCCGCCGCTGGACTTCGTGGTCGACGACACGGTCCGTTCCGCTGACCGCATAGAGGAGATCCTCCGCGGGCTGGCACCCTCCGACGAGGAGGAATGACGTGGCCAACCGTCCGCCCGGCCCCGTCGGTCCCGACGGGATCGCGGTCATCGACAAGGCCGCCGAGTGGACCAGCCACGACGTGGTGGCCAAGGCCCGAGGGGTGTTGGGAACCCGCAAGGTCGGCCATTCGGGGACGCTCGACCCCGATGCCACCGGCGTGCTGGTGCTCGGGGTGGGTCGTGCCACCCGCCTCCTGCGGTTCCTGACGCTCCTCCCGAAGCAGTACGTCGGGCAGGTGGTGCTGGGTAGCGAGACCACCACGCTCGACGCCTCTGGTGAGGTAACCGCTGTCCATGACATGTCGGCGGTAACACCGGGCCGCGTGGCCCTGGCCGCCCGGCGGTTCGTCGGCGACATCGAACAGGTGCCGCCCATGGTCTCCGCGGTGAAGGTGGACGGCCGACGCCTCTACGAGATCGCTCGGGAGGGCGGCGAGGTGGAACGCAGGGCCAGACCGGTATCGGTGGCCCGTTTCGACGTCACGCCTGCCGACGAGCCGGGCGTGTTCGACGCCGTGGTGGAGTGCTCATCCGGGACCTACGTGCGTACCCTGGCAGCCGACCTGGGTGTGGCCCTCGGCGGTGGCGCCCACCTCCGGAACCTCCGACGCACGGCTGTCGGGTCGTTCACCCTGGCCGATGCGCATTCGGTCGAATCACCGGTCCTCCTGCCGCTGTCCGAGGCCCTGCGGGACCTCTCCAGCGTCCGGGTAGACGAGGCCACGGCGGCCGACATCTCCTTCGGTCGACCGCTGGCGCTGTACCGCCTTGGACTCGACGCCGATGCGGGAGGAGATGGTCCGTGGCCGGTCCACGGGCCCGACGGCACCCTGCTGGCCGTGTACGAGCCGCACGAGGGTGGGGCCAGGCCGGTGATGGTGCTGGCCGCCGCAGGTTCCTGACCTGCTGGACATGACGGCTGGACGTGACAGCAGGGGGCGTCGTCCCCGATGGAATGTGCCGGTTGGCCGGTTGACGGGGCTACCGGCGGCCTCTCGCTAGCCTCACCCGCGTGGAGATCCGTCGGGAACTGAGCCAGCATGACCCGTCCTCGCCGCGTACCGCCCTGACCATCGGCGCCTATGACGGCGTGCACACCGGCCACCGGCAGGTCATATCAGAGGTCTGCCGGCTGGCCGTCGAACGGGGCCTCACCTCGGCCGTCCTCACCTTCGACCGTCACCCGGCCAGCGTGGTGCGTCCCGGTTCGGCCCCGCTGCTGCTCACCGACACCGACCAGAAGCTGGAAGAACTGGCCACCACCGGCGTGGACCTGACCATGGTGCTGCCGTTCGACGCGGAGCGGGCGACCGAGTCGGCAGAGTCGTTCATCCGCGAGGTGCTGGTAGGCGGACTGGGTGTCGCCCTGGTCGTGGTGGGGGAGGACTTCCACTTCGGCCACCAGCGCCTGGGCAACGTGGCGTTGCTTCGGGACCTGGGCGTCGAGCTGGGCTTCGAGGTGATGGGCCTGGGGTTGGTCGGCCTCGACGGCAGGCCGGCCCGGGACCACGAACAGGTCTCGTCCACGTTCATCCGTCGGGCCCTGGCACGCGGTGACCTGAAGCGGGCGAACGCCATGCTGGGGCGGCCATACGAGGTACGGGGGGTGGTCTTCGCCGGCGACCGGAGAGGCCGGGAAATGGGCTTTCCGACCGCCAACGTACGGATCGATCCCTCGATCCTGCTACCGGAGGACGCTGTCTACGCCGGCTGGTACGAGCGACCCGACGGAGCGGTCCATGCCGCGGCCATCTCGCTGGGGACGCGGCCACAGTTCTACGAGGATGGCGCCGTGGTGCTGGAGGCCCACCTGCTCGAAGTCGGAGGGCCCGACGACGGGGGCCCGGACCTGTACGACGAGGCGGCACGGGTGCGCTTCGTCCGTCGCCTGCGGGGCCAGTCCCGCTTCGACGACCTCGACGCCCTGGTGGCCCAGCTCCACCGTGACGTGGCGGACACCAGGGCTGCCCTGGGCTGACGCGGGATCGACACCGTGGACCTGCCCGACGTGCTGCTGCTGGTCGGTGGCGGCCTGCTAGCTGGGTCGGTCAACACGATGGCAGGCGGCGGTTCGATGCTGACCGTGCCCCTGCTGGTCCTGGCCGGCCTTCCCGGCGACGTGGCCAACGGCTCGAACCGGGTCGGCATCCTGGCCTCCAACCTGAGCGCCTCGGCGACCTTCCGGCGTCTCGGCGTGTCGGGGCTGTCGAGGGTCCTGCCCGTAGTGATTCCGGTGGTCGTCGGTTCGCTCACCGGCTCGATCCTCATCTCCCGGCTGCCCGCCGAGTCCTTCGAGCGGGCATTCGGCGTGCTGATGGTGCCGCTGCTCGTCCTGTCCCTGCGACCACCGAAGGTTGCCGCGGCTGTCCGACCGTGGTCCGGCACGACCGCGGCCCTCGTCTTCTTCGGGGTGGGCTGCTACGCCGGGGCCTTCCAGGCCGGGGTCGGCCTGCTGCTGGTGCTGACCCTGTCGCGGTCCGGCCTGGACCTCGTGGTGGCCAACAGCGTCAAGGTGGTGGTCATCCTGATGGTGACCCTCACCGCCCTTCCGGTGTTCATCGTCGGCGGGCTGGTGGACTGGGGTCCGGCCCTGGTCCTGGCAGCAGGCTTTGGAGTCGGTGGCGCCATGGGCGCACGGGTGACCGTAGAGGGCGGCGAGCGGCTGATCCGGCCGGTCATGTCGGCCGCCGTGCTGGCCATGTCGGGACACCTGCTGGGCCTGTACTGAGCGCCCGTACCGGGTTGTACCTGGGCGCCGAGTGCCCATATCGGGCGCCTGGCGCCGGCTGGATGCCACGGCACTGGGCGCGGATACGCTTGGGCCACAACAACAGTCCTCGGGGTTGGGTGAAAGTCCCGACCGGCGGTGAGTCGGAGTGATCCGATGAGCCCGCGAACCCCGGATGGTCGCCGTGAGGCATCGTCCGGGGCCGACCAGGTGGGAATCCTGGGCCGACGGTCAGAGTCCGGATGGGAGAGGACGTCGGAAGCGGTGATGGTGCCGCGGCCACCGGACCCTCGGTCGGGCGGTCGTGAGCGGTCATCGTGTCCCGTCGTGTCCCGTCGACTCCATGCCCCGGGGTTGGACATCTGGGAGAGCACGGGGCACATGTTCACGGGAATCGTCGAGGAACTCGGCACCATCCGTTCTGTCGACGAGGTCGGCGGCGGCCGACGCCTCGTCGTGGATGCGGCGACCGTGCTCGACGATGTCACCCTCGGCGCCTCCATCGCCGTGAACGGCTGCTGCCTCACCGTCGTGGAGTGGGGGGACGCCTGGTTTGGGGTGGACGCGGTTCCGGAAACCCTCGAACGCACCACGCTGGGCGCCATGGCGCCCGGTGAGGCCGTCAACCTCGAACGCCCCCTGGCCGCCGACGGCCGGTTCGGTGGCCATGTCGTCCAGGGACACGTGGACACGGTCACCGAGGTGGTCGCAGTCGAGGCCCTGTCCGACGGGTCCCGTCGACTCACATTCCGCCTACCCGACGAGCTCGCCGGCCAGGTCATCGAGAAGGGTTCGATAACCCTGGACGGGACGAGCCTGACCGTTGCGGCCGTCACCCGGGACACGTTCGACGTGGCGCTGATCCCCCACACGCTCGATGTCACGACCTTCGGGGATCGCCGGACCGGCGACCTGGTGAACGTCGAGGCCGACGTCCTCGCCAGGTACGTCGCCGGCCTCCTGGCCGCCGGCCGCATTGCCACCACAGACGGGAGCGGTTGATGCCGTTGTCCACCATCGAAGACGCCATCGAGGCCTATGCCCGGGGCGAGTTCCTGGTCGTGGTCGACGACGAGGACCGGGAGAACGAAGGCGACCTGATCATCGCGGCCGATGCCATGACGCCGGAGAAGATGGCGTTCATGATCCGCCACACCAGCGGCGTGATCTGCGCCCCGATGTCCGACCAGCGGGCCGATGCCCTGGACCTGCCGCTAATGGTGGTCGACAACACCGAGTCGATGAGGACGGCGTTCACCGTCTCGGTGGACCTGGCGGCGGGCACGTCGACAGGTATCTCGGCCTCCGACCGGTCGGCCACCGTGGTCGCCCTGGCCGACCCAGCACGCCTGCGCACCGAGTTCGCCCGGCCGGGCCATATCTTCCCTCTACGGGCCCGGACCGGTGGTGTGCTGAAGCGGGCCGGCCACACCGAGGCGGCCGTGGACCTGTGTGCCCTGGCAGATCGGCCGCCGGTCGGGGTGCTGTGCGAGATCGTGAACGACGACGGGACCATGGCCCGACTGCCGGATCTCGAGGTGTTCGCCGCCGAACACGAACTGCACCTCGTCACCATCGCCGACCTCATCCGCCACCGCCGCCGACACGAGAAGCTGGTGGAGCACTTCGGCTCGGCACGCATCCCGACGAGGTACGGCGAGTTCACAGCCCACGCCTACGTGTCGCTCCTCGACGAGGACGAGCACGTGGCCTACGTGCTCGGCGATCTGGCCTCGGTGGATGCCCCGCTGGTGCGGGTCCACTCCGAGTGCCTGACCGGTGACCTGCTGGGCTCGTTGCGCTGCGACTGCGGGTCGCAGCTCGATGCCGCTCTGGCCCGGATCGGTGCCGAGGGCGTCGGGGTCATCGCCTACCTGCGGGGCCACGAGGGGCGCGGAATCGGCATCGGCCACAAGTTGAGGGCCTACGGGCTCCAGGACGAGGGGCTGGACACCGTCGACGCGAACCTCCAGCAGGGCCTGCCGGTGGACTCCAGGGAGTACGGCGTGGGTGCCCAGATGCTCTCCGACCTGGGGATCACCCACATGCGGCTCATGACCAACAACCCGGCCAAGTACGGAGGCCTCGAGGGCTACGGGCTGGTCATCACCGACCGGGTCGCGCTGGACATCACCCCCAATCCGGAGAACGTCAGGTACCTGGAGACCAAGCGGGAGCGGCTCGGCCACATGCTGCCTTCCGAGGAGGCGGCAGGCGGGGTCGCCGGCGAGGGAAGCGCCTCGTGAACGTGATCGACGCGCCGCTGGACGGATCCGGGCTCCACATCGGCGTCGTGGCGGGCCGCTTCAACGACTTCGTGTCGACCAGCCTCGTGGCCGGTACCCGGGCCAGGCTCACCGCCCTGGGCGTGGCCGACGACGACATCCACCTGGCATGGGTGGCCGGTGCCTTCGAGGTTCCCCTTGCCGCCCGGGCGATGGCCGAATCAGGTCGCTACGACGCCGTCGTCTGCCTGGGGGCGGTGATCCGGGGCGAGACCCCGCACTTCGACTTCGTGGCCGGTGAGGCTGCTGCCGGGATCATGCGGGCTGGCCATGACACCGGTGTGCCCGTGGTGTTCGGGGTGCTGACCACCGACACCGTGGAGCAGGCCATGGAGCGGGCCGACGTGGACCGGGGCGACAAGGGCGCCGACTGTGCCGACGCGGCGGTCGAGATGGCCCGCCTGCTGGGGGCCATCGGCGGAGGCTGAACGGTTCCGGACCACCTGGCAGGCTCGGCCTGCAAGGCCTACAGGCCCTGACCGTAGGAGAACTCGACCACGTTGCCGTCGGGATCCGTGAGGGCGCACAGGTAGCCCACCGGAGGCGGGTGACGCTCTGGTTCCCAGTGCAGGCAACCCGAGGAACGCCCCACCTCGGCTGCAGCGTCCACCTCGGCAGGGTCGTCCACGTCGAATCCCAGGTGGGCGAATGGCGACAGCGTGGTCTGTGGCTCGCCCGATGCCCTGGCCTCGAATGACTGCACGACCACAAGGCCGACCGAGGTGTCGTCCTCGGCCAGCCACGCTACCTCGGCATCCAGGTCGGACCGGCGGTGGAAGGCCCGCATCGGCGTGTGGGCCTCGTACCAGTCGATCGTGGCGTCGAGATCCCGGCAGGGGAGGGCCAGGTGG
This sequence comes from Acidimicrobiales bacterium, assembly GCA_022452145.1. NCBI lineage: Bacteria > Bacillati > Actinomycetota > Acidimicrobiia > Acidimicrobiales > Acidimicrobiales bacterium. Next base: position 50,220 of record JAKURY010000005.1, read on the forward strand.
GTGAATCTGGCGGCCATGGCGCCACACTACGGCGGTCCGACGGCCCCGATCCGGTGGCCTCCGCGGCGGACCCTGTGGCGGTCTCCACGACGGCTGCTTGCGGGTGGCCCCCCGGGGTGGCCCCGAACCGGTCCGCTGGTACCCTTCCACTCCGAGGACGACCCGACCGGGGTCGTTCAGGGTCGGGATCGAAGACCTCCGGCCCTCCGTATGGCTTCCGGTGGCGCATCGCGCACCACGAGGCTGGGTCCGATACCCGAGGTTCCGATGCCGACCAACCTGCCCCCCAAGGGCGACACCATCGAGTCCAACCGGCTGCACGAGAGTGACACCGGTTCTCCCGAGGTGCAGATCGCACTCCTGAGCGACCGCATCACCCACCTCACCGACCACCTGAAGGTTCACAAGAAGGACCATCACAGTCGGCGGGGTCTGTTGATGCTGGTGGGTCGCCGCCGGCGGATGCTCGATTACGTCAAGAAGAACGACGTCGAGCGCTACCGGGCGGTCATCGCCAAGTTGGGGCTGCGTAGATAGGTCGTATCAGACACCGGGCGGCTGGAGGGCCGTCCGTGTCGCGTCGGGGACCGGACCAACGGGACCGACAACCAGATCGATGAGTGGGGATGGGCGACACGCGTCCGCATCCCCGACATGCCGCAGATCGCGGCCGTCGAACCGTCCGGAGTTGTTCCGGGCGGGCTACGAGAAGAGAGAAGCATGACTGAAGCAACCACGGTTTCCTGCACATTCAGCGGGACCGACAAGACAATGTCGTTCGAGACGGGCCGCATGGCCGGTCTCGCCGGCGGAGCCGTCCTGGCCCAGATCGGCCGTTCCACGGTCCTGGTGACCGCCACCGGCGCGAAGTCCCCCCGACCGGGTGCGGACTTCTTCCCGCTCACGGTCGACATCGAGGAGCGGATGTACGCCGCCGGCAAGATCCCCGGCTCGTTCTTCCGTCGTGAAGGTAGGGCGCCGGAATCGGCGGTCCTGACCTGTCGCCTCATCGATCGCCCGCTGCGGCCGATGTTCCCGCAGGGCTTCCGCAACGAGGTCCACATCGTGGGCACCGTCCTTGGTGCCGACATGGAGAACCCCCACGACGTGCTGGCCCTGAACGGCGCCTCGGCGGCCCTGATGCTGTCAGGCATCCCGTTCGACGGCCCGGTCGGTGCGGTGCGCATCGCCTGGACCGCGGCCGGCGAGTGGATTCCGCATCCCACCTACGAGGAGGGCAGCGAGTCGGCCTTCGAGATGGTCGTGGCCGGCCGCCTGCTGGACGACGGCGACGTCGCTGTGATGATGGTCGAGGCTGGCGGCACCGAGGCCACCTGCGACGTCTACGAGGCCGGTGCCCCGATGGTCGACGAGGCCGTCCTGGCCGATGGCCTGGAGTTCTCCAAGCAGTTCATCCGCGAGGTCATCGAGCTCCAGAAGGAGCTCGTGGCCGCCGTGGGTGCGCCGGAGATCATGGCCTACGAGGTCACGAGCGACTACACCCCCGAGGTGCTCGCTGCGGTCGAGGCCGCCGGTGCCGAGCGCATCGCCGAGACCCAGACCATTGCCGACAAGGCCGAGCGGAGTGCCGCCGAATCGGCACTCAAGGCCGAGCTCCTCGACGAGTTGCTTCCGCAGTTCGCCGACGTGGACAATGCCGATCGCCACATCGCCGGTGCCATCCGTGCGGTCACCAAGGAGGCCGTGCGGACCCGCATAGTCACCGAGGGCGTCCGCATCGACGGGCGTGGCACGGGCGACCTGAGGCCTGTGTCGTCGGAGGTGGCGGTCGTCTCTACGGCGCACGGCTCCGGCCTGTTCCAGCGGGGTGAGACCCAGGTGCTGAACTTCACCACCCTGGGTACCGGTCGCATGGACCAGATGATCGACGGCATCGACCCGGTCAGCCGCAAGCGGTTCATGCACCACTACAACTTCCCGCCCTTCTCGACCGGTGAGACAGGCTTCATGCGGGGTCCGAAGCGTCGTGAAATCGGCCACGGTGCGCTCGCAGAGCGGGCCCTGTTCCCGATCATCCCGAGCTTCGAGGAGTTCCCCTACACCCTGCGCCTGGTGTCGGAGGTCCTTGCGTCCAACGGCTCGAGCTCCATGGGTTCGGTGTGCTCCTCCAGCCTCTCGATGATGGACGCCGGTGTGCCGATCAAGGCTCCGGTGGCCGGCATCGCCATGGGCCTCATCTACAAGGACGGCGAGTACGTCACCCTCACCGACATCCTCGGTGTGGAGGACGCCTTCGGCGACATGGACTTCAAGGTGGCCGGTACGGCGGAGTTCGTCACCGCACTCCAGTTGGACACCAAGATCGACGGCATTCCCGCCGACGTCCTGGCCAACGCCCTGAACCAGGCCAAGGAAGCCCGACTGGCGATCCTCGGGGTCATGGCCGAGGCGATTCCCGGCCCGCGTGACGACGTCGGCGAGAACGCCCCGAAGATCGAGGCGTTCGAGATCCCGGTGGAGAAGATCGGTGAGGTCATCGGCCCGAAGGGCAAGATGATCAACACCATCCAGGCCGAGACCGGAGCCGACATCAGCGTCGACGACGACGGCATGGTCGGCATCGTGTCGATCGCCTCGCCGGACCGCGACAAGGTGGCCGAGGCCAAGCGCCAGATCATGCTGATCGTGGATCCGCCCACCGCCGAGGTGGGCGCGGTGTACGAGGGCCGGGTGGTGAACATCACCAAGTTCGGCGCCTTCGTCAGCATCCTCCCCGGCCGCGACGGTCTGGTGCACATTTCGAAGCTGGGTGGCGGCAAGCGCATCGACCGGGTCGAGGATGTCCTTGAGCTGGGCCAGCCGCTGCAGGTCATCGTCGAGGATGTAGACCCGAACGGCAAGATCTCGTTGAAGCCGGCCGGCGACGCTCCCTCCAAGTCGGCGCCTGCTGCTTCTGACGAGGATGATGCTCCGGCTGCTTCTGACGAGGTTGGCCATGACGCCCCGGTGGCTGGCTTCGACGTCGCCGACGACGCTGACGAGGTTCCGGCCGATTCTGAGGAGGACGCCCTGGTGGCCGACTCCGACGACGCCGACAAGGCCCCGACTTCGGACAGCGGCCCCATCGAGGCGCGCTTTGAGGAGGCCTTCAAGGCCGAACTCGAGACGGTGCACGGAGACCTTGGTCATGCCGTGTCTGCCAACCGCGGTGGCGGTGGCGGTGGCGGCGGTGGCCGTCGTCGGCGGGGTCGCTGAGCGCTTCCGCTGATCGGGGCCGCCCGCGCGGCGACCGGAGGGCCACCGAGACGGTGGTCGAGTTGAGCCTGCCCGAACACGGGCTGTCGACTGGACCGGGTGTGGTGTCTGAATGGATGCCGGACGCCCACTCGGTCTCGGTCGGTGTGTGGGTCGCCGTCGGTGGGCGGGACGAGGATCCCGCGATAGCTGGCGCCTCCCACTTTCTGGAGCACCTGCTCTTCAAGGGGACCGAGCGTCGCACGGCCCGCGCCATCGCAGAGCTGGTGGACGCCACCGGCGGCGAGATGAACGCCTTCACATCCAAGGAGTACACGGCGTACTACGCCCGCGTGCCGGCCGGAGGCCAGGAGATGGCCGTCTCGTTGCTGGCCGACGTCCTGAGGGAGCCGGCGCTACGGACGGCTGACGTGGAGACCGAGCGTCAGGTCATCCTCGAGGAACTCCACCTCCAGGCCGACGATCCCGACGACGTGGTCTTCGGACTGCTCTACGAGGCGCTCTTTCCGGAGCATCCGCTGGGTCGGGAGGTGCTGGGCACCGAGTCATCGGTGGCAGCCATCGGCCGGGACGAGATCGTCGGATTCCACGACCACTGGTACCGGGCCCCCAACCTGGTGGTGGCGGCCGCAGGCGCCGTCGATCACGGGACCTTGGTCGACCAGGTCGCCGAGGCCTTCTCCGGCCGGACAGGGGGAGAGGCACCCGTGAGGACGGCTCCGACGTTGGAGCCGGTCGAGGCCCGGCGCCTGGCCCGCCCCACCGAGGCCACCCACGTGGCCTGGGGGTGGCGGGGCCCGAGGCGTGACGACCCCCGTAGGCACGCCCTGGCCCTCGGGATCCATGTGCTGGGCGGTGGGCTGTCGAGCCGCCTGTTCCAGACCGTGCGCGAGGACCGTGGCCTGGCCTACAACGTGTTCTCGTCGATGGCGGGCTATGAGGACGCCGGGTTGGTCTCGGTCTACGCGGGCACGGCTCCCGAACGGGCTGGCGAGCTGCGGAAGGTGGTCTCCGACCAGGTGGCCGACGTGGCGTCCCATGGAATCACGGACGCCGAGCTGGCCATCGCCCGCGACGGGTTCGAGGGTTCGATCCTGCTCGGCCTCGAGGACTCCGGCAGCCGGATGTCCCGGCTGGGAATGAGCCAGAGCCTGCTGGGCCGGGTGGTACCGCTCGACGAGTACGTCGAGACGCTGCGGGCGGCCACCCTCGACGAGGTGAACGCGGTCCTGGCCGAGGTGCTCTCCCCCGAACCGGTCGTGGCGATAGTCGGTTCCGGTACCTGAGCAGGCACGCCTGATCAGTAGGCCAAGGCCAGCAGAGCAAGATTGACCGGAGCAGCCAGTCCGGAGCAGTTGGCCAAGACCAGCAAGTCCAGAGTAGAAATCCCAGGTTGGGCCTGTCTACCCTGACCAACTGGCCCGGGTCGCCGTGATGGCGACCGCTAGCCTCGGGACATGTCCGGAGATCCGATTCGTGTCGGGGTGGTGGGGGCCGTCGGCCGCATGGGTCGATCGGTTGCCGAGGCTGTGACCGCCGCCGATGGCATGGTGCTGGCGGCTGCTGTCGACCCGTCGGCTCCCGGGAGCGAGGTCTGTGGGGTCGAGGTGCTGGCCGACGTGGACGCCCTCGTGGAGGTCGGCATAGACGTGGCGGTCGACTTCACGGTTGCCGAGGCCAGTCGGTCCAACCTGCCGGTCCTGGCAGCTGCAGGCGTGCATGCGGTCGTCGGCACCAGCGGGCTGGACGAGGCCGACGTCGGGTCCCTCCGGGCGGCCTTCACCTCCAGCAACTGCCTGATCGCGCCAAACTTCGCGATCGGTGCCGTGCTGATGATGCGCTTCGCCGAGTTGGCCGCCCCGTGGTTCGACACCGCAGAGATCGTCGAGGTTCACCACGACGGCAAGGTCGATGCCCCATCGGGCACGGCGGTGGCCACCGCCGAGCGCATGGCGGCGGCGTCGGCCGACTGGGCGCCGGACCCGACCACCCGCGAGGTGATGTCCGGAGCCAGGGGTGCCGCAGGCCCTGCCGGCATCAGGATCCACTCGTTGCGGATGAGCGGGGTCGTCGCCGACCAGGAGGTCGTGCTGGGCACGACCGGCCAGACGTTGACGATCCGACACGACACGACCGACCGGGGGTCGTTCATGCCCGGCGTGGTGCTGGCCGTGGGTCGGATCGCCGAGGTCCCCGGGGTGACCGTGGGCCTCGACGTCCTGCTCGGCCTCTGACCGGAGCGGGGACCCCACCGTGACCCCGGGCACACGTCGCCTCCTGCGGCCTGCCTGGTTGCTCTCCCACGTGCTGGTCGCCGCCCTGCTGGTCGTCACCGCCAACCTGGGCTTCTGGCAGCTCCGTCGCCTGGACACGCGTCGGAGCTACAACGCGGTGGTCGCAGCGCGGGCCGACGAGCCAGTTGTCGCCCTGGCCACGGCGTTGGGCGCCCTGAAGGGTGGTGGCACGCCAGAGGACCTCCGGCACGTGCGGGTGGTGGTGCCCGGCACCTGGGCCGAGGGGGCACAGGTGTACCTGGCGAACCGGTCCATGGACGGGGTGCCCGGGGTGCACGTGGTCACCCTCCTACTCATCGACGGTATCCACCCCGGGGTCGGCGTGGCCGTCGACCGGGGCTTCGTGCCTCGTGGGCTGTACCTGGATGGTGACCCCGCACCCTGGGCGCCTGCCGCCGCCGTCGAGGTGGTCGGCAGCCTGGACGTCGGGCGGTCGGGCGAGCGTGGCCACGGGGCCGAGGTGGACCGCATCGACCTCGAGGCCCTGGCCGAGCGGTGGGGGACCGCCCTGGCCCCCATGTGGGTCCGCGCGGTCGACGACGGCGCCTCGGGCCTGCCCGTGGCGGCCCCGGTCGTCGACCTGGGCGACGGATCGCACCTCTCCTATGCCTTCCAGTGGTTCGTCTTCACCCTCATCGGACTGGGCGGCTATCCGCTGGTGCTCGTCCGGCTGGCCCGTCGCGACCCGGCGCTAGCGTGAGGACCATGATCCGACCCAGCACCGCCGACCTCCGGGTCGTGCACGTCCTTAGGGTCAAGGGCTTCGTCGACACGCCGGTTGTGGCCGAGGTCGCCGGCCTGTCCGAGGACGAGGCTGCAACCCGGCTGACGGCCCTGGAGGCGGCGGGCCACGCCCGCCACCGTGACGGGCGCGTGTCGGGCTGGATGCTCACGACCGACGGTCGGGCCCACGGCGAGGCACTGCTGGCCGACGAGTTGGCCGACATCGGCTGTCGCGGCGAGGTCGAGGAGGCCTATCGCCGGTTCCTGGAAGCCAACCAGGGCTTCCTGGGCCTGTGCACCGACTGGCAGCTCCGTTCGGATCCGGAGGACCCGGACGGCGAGCGGATCGCGAACGACCACGCGGACGCCGCCCACGACGAGGCGGTGATCGGGCGCCTGGCGGAAACCGACGCGGTCATCCAGCCGCTGTGCTCTGCGTTGGCCGAACTACTGGACCGCTTTGGCGACTACGGCGGGCGGTTTGCCACGGCGCTTTCCCGGGTGCAGGGAGGCGACCTGGATTGGTTCACCCGGCCGATGATCGAGTCGTACCACACGGTCTGGTTCGAGTTGCACGAGAACCTGCTGGCCACCCTGGGCATCCAGCGGGCGATGGAACAGGCCGCGGGCTGAGCCGTGGCGCCCAACTGGGCCCGACCCGGGCCGATCAGGAGGTAACCCAGTATGGAACCGAGGTTCGGGCGGGTGATCACCGCCATGATCACGCCGTTCACCGCCGACGGGTCGCTGGATCTGGATGGAGCGGTCGACCTGGCCTGTTGGCTTGTGGAGCAGGGCAACGACGGCCTGGTGCTGGCCGGTACGACCGGTGAGTCACCGACGCTGACCCACGACGAACAGATCGCCCTGGTGGAGGCTGTGTCCGGTGCCGTGGACTGCCACGTCATCGCCGGTGCCGGGAGCAACGACACGGCGGCCGCAGTCGAGCTCACCCGTCGTTGTACCGACGCCGGGGCGGACGCCATCCTCACCGTCACGCCGTACTACAACCGCCCGTCCCAGTTGGGGCTTTTCGACCACTTCCGAGCCGTCGCGGACTCCACAGGACTTCCGGTGATGCTCTACGACATCCCTCCCCGGTCGGGGCGCAAGATCGACACGGATACCATCCTGCGGATGGCCGACGAGGTGCAGAACATCGTGGCGGTCAAGGACGCCGCCGGCGACGTGGCCGAGACGGCACGTCTGGTGGCCGCCGCTCCGGAGGGCTTCGAGGTGTACAGCGGCGAGGACGCCCTCACCCTCGCCCTCCTGGCCGTCGGCGCCGTTGGCGTGGTCAGCGTGGCCTCCCACTGGGCCACCCCTGAGACGGTGGCCATGGTGGACGCTTTCTTCTCCGGCAACGTGGCCGCAGCCACGGAGGCCAACCGGCGCCTCATCCCGTCCTGGGACTTCGAGTCCGGCGACCTCACTCCGAACCCGGTTCCGTCCAAGGCCATGATGAAGGTCCTCGGCCTGCCGGGTGGCGACTGCCGTCCCCCGATGGGTCCCGAGCCCGATGACCTGGCAGACCGGGCCCGCCAGATCCTCGCCGGGCTCGGCCGGGCCTGACCGACTCCACGTCACCGACATGGCTTCTCCCGTCCACCTCACGTTCCTCGGCGGCCTGGGCGAGATCGGGCGCAACTGCGCCGCGCTCGAGGTCGAGGGGCGCATCGTCGTGCTGGACTGCGGCCAACTGTTCCCCGACGACCTCCCGGGGGTTGACGCCGTCCTGCCGGACTTCACCTGGCTGGTGGAGCGGGCCGATCGCATCGAGGCGTGTGTGATTACCCACGCCCATGAGGACCACATTGGTGGGTTGCCGTACCTGCTCCCGGCGCTGGCCGCCGAGGGCGCGTCCATGCCCATCTACGGTTCGCCGTTCACCCTGGGGATGGTGCGGGGCAAGTTGAAGGGCGAGAAGCTCCCGGTGCCCGATCTGGTGGAGCTCGACGACCACGCCCGCCTTCCCGTAGGGCCGTTCGACTGCGAGTTCCTTCCGGTCACCCATTCCACGCCGAGTGGGCTGATGACGATCTTCGACACGCCGCAGGGGCGCATCCTCCATTCCAGCGACTTCAAGTTGGATCCGACGCCCGTGGACGGTCGGATCACCGACCTGCCGAGGCTCCGGGAACTGGCCGCCTCCGATGGGATACGGCTGCTGCTGGCCGATTCGACCAACGCCGGCGCCGCGGGCTCCTCCACCTCGGAGACCACCATCGGGCCGGTCCTGCGCGAGGTCTTCGAGGCCCACGAGGGCCGGAGGATCATCGTCGGGGCGTTCTCCAGCCACGTGCATCGGATCCAGCAGGTGGCCGACGCCGCAGCGGCGACCGGGCGGACGCTGGTGGTCATGGGCCCGTCGATGGTACGCAACGTCACCCTGGCGCGTGAGCTGGGCCTGCTCAGGATCTCCGACAGGATGCTGGCCGCCGATACCGAGATCGACGACCTGGATCCGGCACGCACCTGTGTGGTCTGCACGGGCTCGCAGGGCGAGCCCCGGGCGGCCCTGAAGCGCCTGGCCGACGGCAGCCACCGCTTCCTCACGGTCGGTGACCGGGACACCGTGGTGTTCTCGTCGCACCCGATCCCCGGCAACGAGGCCGCCATCTCGCGCCTTCACAACGCCCTGGCCCGACGTGGTGTGCAGTTGGTGCACAGCGGCCAGCTGGGGGTTCACACGACCGGGCACGGCAAGGCCGACGAGCTCCTGGCGCTGCACGACGCCGCCGATCCCGAGCTGTTTATTCCCGTTCACGGCGAGTACGCCCACCTGGTCGCCCACCACGACCTGGCGCTCGGACGGGGCATGGTCGCAGAGCGGATCATGCGCTGTACCGACGGCGACCGGGTGTCGTTGACCGACGACGGCCTAGTCCACTCCGGTCGGGTCTCCGACGAGTACGTGATGGTGGACGAGTCGGGTCGGCGGGTCTCCGAGGACCTGGTCGAGGAGCGCCGGGCCATGGCGGGTGAGGGATTCGTATTCGTCCGGGTGGTCGTCGACGGGCGCAAGGGTCGACTGGTCGGGGCCCCGATCGTCGAGAGCCGAGGCTGGGTCGAGCCCGCCGAGCGCCAGGACTGGCACGGCGAGGTGGCCGGTGCGGTGGCCGATGCCGTGGGGAGTGCGGTCGGCGACGGCCAGCGGGATCCAAAGGAGCTGACCCGCCTCGCCCGGCGGGCGACCGGACGCCTGGTGTCGCGCCGCACGGGTAGGCGGCCCGCACTGGTTCCGACCGTCGAGGTCCGCTGACCCCATCGTCGAGGCCTGATGGCCCGTCGTTCGGGTCAGCTGGTACCCGTCGTCCGGGCGTGATGGCCCGTTCCGCCGGGCTGTGGCGGCGCTCTGTCGGGTAGCGGTGCCGGTCCGGATGGGAACCACCTGCCCCGGGCCCGTCACGCCCCGGTGGTACCGTCGACCACGATGGCTTCAAGATCCGCGCGCCCCGGCTCGAACGGTAAACCTGCTGTTGACGACGGTAAAAGCGCCCTCTCCAGCGGATCACGTGGCGGTGCCGAGACAGGGCGCGCCGGCGGCACACGCTCCGGGAGAAGACCCGCAGAGGGCGGGGGCGCCGAACCGAGGGCATCGCTGGTGCGCCGTATGGCCCGAGCCACCTTCGGTGGACGGGGCGACGAGATCCTCGGACTGCTGCTGGTCATCTGCGGTCTCCTGACCGGGCTGTCGGTCTACCTGGACAAGGCCGGTGTGGTCGGCCGGGTCCTGGACTCGGGCCTCGGCTGGACGGTCGGAGCCACCCGGGTGATCCTGCCGGTCGCGATGGTCGGCACCGGTCTGGCCATGTTCCGGGAACGCAGCGAGTTGGGCGAGATCTCCAAGCGCCTGCCGATCGGCCTCCTGATGGCGGTGTTCAGCGTGACCGGCCTGCTCCACATGGGCCGGGGTCGTCCCGGCTTCGACGACGGAGCCGACGGCCTGGGCGTGGCCGGCGGCCTGCTCGGGCTGGGCGTCGGGGGTGGCCTGGAGGCAGCGGTAGCCACCTGGGGTGCCGCCCTCATCCTGATCGGCGTGGGCCTGGTGTCCACAGCGGTGATAACCCGGACCACGGTCCGTCAGGCGGCACGAGGCGCCGTGAAGGGGGCTGCCTTCACAGCCCGCCACGCGGTTCGGGGAGCGGCCGGCGGCCTCCGACCGGCCGTCCGCGGCCTGCGCAGATGGCTGGAGGGGCTGCTCACCCCTCCGGGGGGAGACCGGTCCCCGGAGGTCCATGTGCCCGAGCTGACACCTTCGACGGTGTCCACCCTTGCGCCTGTGCCTGAGACGGGTGCCGCCGATGCCGCTCCGGCACCGTCCCGGAGGAGGAAGGCGAAGCCCCGGTCCGCCGGGGGAGGCGAGCAGCTCACCATCGAACTGGGGGCGGTGGTGGCCGATTCGCCGTGGCGCCTGCCGTCCATGGGATACCTGGCGCGGAGGGATACCCACGACGTCGACGCCAAGGCGGTCGAGGAGCGGGGCCACCGGCTCCAGGAGGCGCTGGCCGCCCATGGAGTCGAGACCCGCCTGGTGGACATGACGGTCGGTCCGACCGTCACCCGCTACGCCCTCCAACTTGGCGAGGGGGTGAAGGTGGCGCGGGTCACCAGCCTCAACAAGGACATCGCCTACGCCCTGGCCGCGGCCGACGTCAGGATCCTGGCTCCCATACCGGGCCAGCAGGCCATCGGCATCGAGGTTCCCAACGAGGACCGTGAGGTGGTGGCGCTGGGAGACGTCCTCACGTCGCCCGAGGCGTCCAAGGCCCGCCATCCGTTGGAGGCAGGGATCGGACGGGACATCAGCGGCCGGTCGGTCATGTTGAACCTGGCCACCATGCCGCACCTCCTGATCGCCGGCGCGACCGGGGCCGGCAAGTCCTCGTGCATCAACGCCCTCGTCACCTCGATCCTGATGCGGTCCACCCCGGACCAGGTGCGGATGATCCTGATTGATCCGAAGCGGGTCGAGATGGGGCAGTACGAGGGCGTGCCGCACCTGCTCACCGCCCCGGTGACCGACCCGAAGAAGGCGGCCAACGCTCTCCACTGGGCAGTACGGGAGATGGAACGGCGGTACACCGTCCTGTCGACCTTCGGCTTCCGCGACATCGGTGGGTACAACGCCGCGTTCGACCGCGGAGACCTGAGGGCGCCGTTGGGGCTGGCAGACGAGGACGGGGAGCCGATCACCTATCGGCGCCTGCCGTTCATCCTCGTGGTAGTCGACGAGCTGGCCGACCTGATGATGGTGGCCGCCCGCGACGTAGAGGACTCCATCTGTCGCCTGGCACAGATGGCCCGGGCGGTCGGTATCCACCTGGTGGTGGCCACCCAGCGACCATCGGTCAACATCATCACCGGCGTCATTAAGGCCAACATCCCGGCCCGTCTGGCATTCGCAGTCTCCAGCCTCGCCGACAGCAGGGTGATCCTCGACCAGCAGGGCGCCGAACGCCTGGTCGGCAAGGGCGACATGCTCCTGCTGGGCCCCAGTTCCAGCGTCGCACAGAGAATCCAGGGTGCATGGGTGGACGAAAACGAGGTCCGACAGGTAGTGGAGTCCTGGGCGGCCCAGGCGCGCGCCATGGCGAAAGCTACCGAGGCTTCGGAGCACGCCCATGATCCGACGGGGCCTGTGGACGTGACCACGGCGGCTCCGGTACCCGACATGATCACCGGGGACGCTTCGCGCCCGGCGGTCGGCGGCTCTCCCGCTGAGGACGACCTGTTCGAGCAGGCCCGGCACCTGGTGGTGTCGAGCCAGCTCGGTTCCACGTCGATGCTCCAGCGCAAGCTCCGGGTGGGCTTCGCCCGGGCCGGTCGGCTCATGGACCTCATGGAGGAGGCCGGCGTGGTCGGTCCATCGACCGGGTCGAAGGCCCGGGAGGTCCTGGTCTCGCCCGAGCATCTCGATAACCATCAGGGGCAGGGCTACTAGCCGTAACCGTCAGGGCTCCCGTAGACGACACCGACCCGGCGAACCCCTCGGCGGTCGGAACCAACGTCACCAGGTCGGTCATAGACCAATCACCAACGAGGCGTGTGACAGCCGACCCGGGCATCCTTATGGCCGGGCACCCAACCTCCGGCAGAGCATCGCTACCCTCGGGCCGTGGCACAGAACGTCATCCTGCTCGTTGTGGCGATGGTGGGTCTGACGCTGTTCGCCGACCGGTTCGTGGCGGGTGCGGCGCAGCTGGCCGCACGCCTGAACGTCTCGACAGTCGTTGCCGGTGCCCTGATCATCGGTTTCGGGACGAGCGCACCGGAGCTGGTCGTCTCCACCGTCGCCACGCTCACGGAGGGGGCCGAGGGAACCGCCCTCGGGATCGGCAACATCGTCGGGGCAAACGTGGCGAACCTGACGCTGGTCCTCTCGGTACCGGCGCTGGTTTTCGGCGGCATCGCCATCCAGAAGGGGGTCAAGCGCCAGGCCGCGCTGTCCGCCACCGGCGTGACGATCTTCGCGCTGGCGGCCTACGCAGGACAGCCGACGGTCGTCAAGGGCGTCGGCATGGCGCTGCTGATGGTGGTCGCCCTGCGGATCGTCGTCCGGTTGGGCGAGGGCGTCGACGACGGCGTCACGTCTGACGGGGCAGGCGGGCCGGGCGCCTGGGTGTGGACGCTCGTGGGCCTGGTCGGGACCGTGGGATTCGCCCACCTCGTCGTCCGTGGGGCAACGGGGATCGCCGACGAGATGGGGTGGACGGGCGGCTTCGTCGGGTTCGCGCTCGTGGCGCTCGGCACGACGCAGCCCGAGCTTCTCACGGCCCTGGCCGCCGCCCGCCGCGGCGAGTCGGGGCTCGTCTTCGGCAACCTGCTGGGCTCCAACCTCTTCAACAGCCTCACCGTCGGGTCGGCGGTCTTCCTGGCGAACGGGAACAAGCCGTATGACGAGGCGTCGCGGCTGCCGGTCGGCAGCCTGCTGATCATGGTGGCCGTGAGTTGGCTGGTGATCGTGATGATGGCCACCGGACGTCGGATCCGCCGCGGCGAGGCGATCGTCCTGCTGGGCGTCTACGGCGCCGTGCTCGGCTGGCTGGCCATGACCGGCGCTACGGCCTGAGCGCAGGCCGGAGGCATGGCGCCGAGCGCCTAGCCTGAGCCGATCATGGGCGAAGGGACCTACCACCTCGTCACCCTCGGGTGTCCGAAGAACCAGGTCGACTCCGACAAGTTGGCCGGGACGCTGGCCGCCGACGGTATGGCGCCGACCGCCAGCCCCGACGAGGCCGACCTGATCGTGGTCAACACCTGTGCGTTCATCGCCGACGCCCGGCAGGAGTCGATCGACACGGTGCTGGCCCTATCGGACCTCCGCAGGGACGGCGCCCGCCTGGTCGTGACCGGATGTATGGCCGAGAGGTATGGCGACGAGTTGGCCACCGCCCTGCCGGAGGTCGACCGCGTCGCCGGGTTCGGGGTGCCGGTGGTGCTAGGCCGCCGCCCGGACCTCCCGTTCGACAGCGAGGCGACACTGCCGTCGTTCGACCTCCTGAACCTGCCGCGGCCCGCGTCGGACCGGCCCTGGGCCTACGTGAAGATCGCCGAGGGCTGTGACCGGGCGTGTGGGTTCTGTGCAATCCCGACCTTCCGGGGCCCACAGCGGAGTCGACCCGTACAGTCCATCCTGAACGAGGTCGAAGGCCTGGACGCCCGGGAGGTGGTCCTGGTGGCCCAGGACCTGGCCGCCTACGGCCGCGACCAGGGCGAGGGCGTGAAGGCCATCGTCCCGCTGGTCGAGGCGGTGGCCGACAGGGTCGACCGTGTGCGGCTTCTCTACCTCTACCCGTCGGAGCTGAGCGATCGGCTGGTCGACGCGATCTGCGCGACCGGTGTCCCGTACTTCGACCTGTCGCTCCAGCACGTCTCGCCACCGTTGATGCGTCGGATGCGCCGCTGGGGCGACGGCGACCGCTTCATGGAGCGGATCGACCACATCCGGTCCGTCGAACCGGATGCCGCCTTCCGGTCCAACTTCATAGTCGGCTACCCCGGTGAGACCGAGGAGGACCACGACGCCCTGCTGGACTTCGTGGCCGGGGCCGACCTCGACTGGTGCGGCTTCTTCGCCTTCAGCGAGGAGGAGGGCACACATGCCGCCACGCTCGACGGCGGCGTCGATCCCGGGCTGGCCGCCGAGCGACTGCACGAGTTGGGCGAGGTGCAGGACCGCATCACGGCGGCCCGCCGGGACGCCCTCATAGGACGACGGGTGACGGTGCTGGTGGACGAGTCGGGGGTCGGCCGCACCCATAGGGAGGCACCGGAGATCGACGGGATCGTGTCCGTTCCCACCGACCTCCCGGCCGGCGGGTTCGCCGACCTGACGGTGACCGGCGCCCTGGGACCCGACCTGGTGGCGGCGTGAAGCACCTCCGTACCATCGTCTCTCCGGCCAACCTGGTCACCCTGGCCCGACTCCTGCTGGCACCCGTGCTGTTCGCCCTGATCCTGGGCGCCGAGGACCGGCGCGGGGCCACCTGGGCGGGCTTCGTGCTGGGGCTGGTGCTCGCCTCCACCGACTACTTCGACGGGATCCTGGCCCGGCGCCGGGGCACGGTCAGCCGATGGGGTGCCTTCCTGGACCCGCTGGCCGACAAGGTGGTGGTGATCGGGGTCGGGGTCTGCCTGGCCATGGTCGGCCGCTACGCATGGCTGCCGGTCGTGCTGCTCACCGTTCGGGAGGTGGCCATCACCGGCTACCGCCTGTGGTTCGCCCGCCGGGGCCTGGCAGTACCGGCTCGGAGGTCGGCCAAGTGGAAGACGACCATCCAGGGGGTGGCCCTGCTGCTGGCCATCATGCCACCGCTGGAGGACGCCGACCTGGTGGTCCAGGCCTGCCTCTGGGTGGCCGTGGCCTTCACCTTGGTGACGGGGGCCCAGTACCTGCTCGACGGTGATCGGGCCACCAGCGCCACCGGTTCGAAGTCGGCCTGAGGGTCGACCCGGCTGGGGAGAGGGGAGCGGCTCGTGCGCTGTGAGATCGTCGCCGTCGGCACCGAGCTGCTGCTTGGCCAGATCGTGGACACGAACTCCTCGTGGATCGGCGAGCGCCTGGCCCTGGCCGGGATCGACTGCCACCGGCACACCGCGGTGGGCGACAACCGGGAGCGGATGAAGGTCGCCTTCACCGAGGCACTGGATCGTTCCGATGCGGTGATCGTCACCGGGGGACTGGGGCCCACCCAGGACGACATCACCCGTGAGGTGCTGGCCGAGGTGCTGGGGGTGGATCTGGTTCGGGATCCCGACGTGGTGGTCCGGATCGAGGCGGTGTTCGGCGGGAGGGGGCGCCCCATGCCGGCCAGCAACCTGCGCCAGGCCGACGTGCCGGTCGGGGCAACCACGATCGCCCAGATGCCGGGGACCGCACCCGGCCTGGTCTGCCCGGTGGGAGCGGGTGGCGACGACAGTCCGAAGGTGATCTACGCGGTGCCCGGCGTGCCGTGGGAGATGCAGCAGATGCTGGATGGAACGGTCCTCCCCGACCTGAAGCGGCGGGCCGGTATCTCCAGCGTCATCCGGTCGCGCACGTTGCGCACCTGGGGGCGTTCGGAGTCGGGCCTGGCGGAGGACCTGGCCGCCGAGATCGATCGCCTCGACGCCGAGGGTGGCCCGACGATCGCCTTCCTGGCCAGCGGTATGGAGGGCCTGAAGGTCCGGATCACCGCCAAGGCACCCACCGACAACGAGGTCGACGACCTGCTGGCCGACGAGGAGGCCCGGGTGCGGGCCATCGTTGGCCCCATCGTCTTCGGCGTGGACGACCAGACCATGGAGTCGGTCGTGCTGGACCTGCTGGTTGACCAGGGCCTCCGTATGGCCACCGCTGAGTCTCTGACCGGTGGGATGGTCGGATCCCGCCTGACCGACGTCCCGGGTTCCAGCCGGGCCTTCGTGGGCTCCGTCGTTGCATACGACGGCGACGTCAAGCGGTCGCTGCTCGGGGTTCCTGACGGCCCGGTGGTCGGCGAG
Organism: Acidimicrobiales bacterium; assembly: GCA_022452145.1. Classification (NCBI taxonomy): domain Bacteria; kingdom Bacillati; phylum Actinomycetota; class Acidimicrobiia; order Acidimicrobiales; species Acidimicrobiales bacterium. The sequence goes on from JAKURY010000005.1 coordinate 66,437, forward strand.
GCGGCGGTGACCGCCATGGCGGCCAACGTGTGCGGGGTGCTGGGGGCCGACGTGTCGGTGGCCGTCACCGGGGTGGCCGGACCGGGGCCCCAGGAGGGCGAGGAGTCGGGCACGGTGTGGATGGCCACCTGCGTGGACGGGGTCGTGGAGGTGGTGCGTACCCGCTGGCCGTTCGACCGCACCCGGATACGGCAGTTCACCGTGATCACGGTTCTCGACGCCCTGCGCCTGCGCCTGCTGGCCCGGCGCGACGCCTGAGCCTCCCGACTCGACGACCGTGCGCCTGTTCGTCGCCGCCCACCCCACGACGCCGGCCGTCGTCGCCATCGACCGCCTGCCCCGACCCGAGGCTCCGGGGGTGCGGTGGCTGCCTGCCGAGCAGTGGCACGTGACCCTGCGATTCCTGGGCGAGGCCGATCCCGAGGCGGCCAGCGCCGCCCTGGCCGGCCTGTCGGCGGTTCCGGTCGAAGCCGTCCTGGGACCCTCCACCCTCCTGCTGGGAGATGCCGTGCTGGTGGCCCCGGTGGCGGGGTTGGACGGGCTGGCCGCAGCGGTGGCAGCGGTGACCGCCGGGGTCGGGGAGCCTCCGGAGGACCGCCCGTTCTTCGGCCACATCACGTTGTGCCGGTTCCGGGACGAGCCGCCACCCGGGGCCGTCGGGGCGGCGACCTCGACGACGTTCCCGGTTGACGAGGTGGCCCTGGTCCGGAGTCGAACGCTGCCAGGTGGTGCTGTCCACGACGTGCTGGAACGGTTCGTGCTCGCCGGCTGAGGCGGGCTCCGCGGTCCTCTGTCAGCCGTCGGGGTGCTCGTCGAAGACCAGGCAGGCCGAGTTGATGCAGTAGCGCTCGCCTGTCGCCCCGGGGCCGTCGGGGAACACGTGGCCGAGGTGGGCGCCGCACGAGGCACAGGTGGTCTCGGTGCGGACCATGCCGAGGCTGGAGTCGGTCCGGACGTCGACGGCGGCAGCACCCGACGGCGTGGTGAAGCTCGGCCAGCCCGACCCGGAGTCGTACTTGTCGTCGCTGTCGAAGAGCGCCTCGCCGCAGGCGGCGCAGCGGTAGGTGCCATCCCGCTTCTCGTCCAGCAGGCTGCCGGTGAAGGCACGCTCGGTGCCGGCATCCTGGGTGCAGTACAGGGTCATAGACCCCAGGCGGTCCGCCAGGCCGGGGTGACTGTCGGTGTGGGCGGCCCGCTTCTCCTCGGGGCTGCGGGTGTCGGTCCGGTCATCGTCCATGTCGACCGACGGTACTCCCCGGCCGGACCGGGGGCGCTCTGTATAGGGGGTACTTGCATCGAACGCCTGTTCGCAATTACGCTCTTGTCATTCGATCCGGATCCGTTGTCACAGGTCCTCCCTAGGGTCACCTCCGACAACCCCGGCAGACACCAAGTCAGACGACCAGGACCGCGAGGGTCCGGAGAACACGGAGCACACCATGGCGAAGCACGGCAGGACGATGAGCAGCGGCGACCTCGAGGCGGGGGACGAGCGCAACAAGGCCCTGGACATGGCCCTCAGCCAGATAGAGAAGCAGTTCGGCGCCGGTGCCGTCATGAAGATGGGCGACAAGGGCTCCATGTCGATCGAGACGGTGCCAACCGGCGCCCTGGCGCTGGACATGGCGCTCGGCATCGGTGGAATCCCCAGGGGTCGCGTCATCGAGATCTTCGGGCCGGAAGGCTCGGGCAAGACCACGCTGGCCACCCACGTGGTGGCCGAGGCCCAGCGAAACGGCGGCATCTGCGCCTACATAGACGCCGAACACGCCATGGACCCGACCTACGCCCGGGCCATCGGCGTCGACGTCGACGAGCTGCTCATCTCCCAGCCCGACACCGGGGAGCAGGCCCTGGAGATCGCCGACATGCTCATCCGCTCCGGAGCCCTCGACGTGGTGGTCATCGACTCGGTTGCCGCCCTCACCCCACGAGCCGAGATCGAGGGCGAGATGGGCGACGCCCACGTCGGCCTACAGGCCCGGCTCATGTCCCAGGCCCTGCGCAAGCTCACCTCGAACCTGAACAAGTCCAAGACGATCCTCATCTTCATCAACCAGTTGCGGGAGAAGATCGGCGTGATGTTCGGTTCCCCGGAGACCACGCCGGGTGGCCGGGCGCTGAAGTTCTACTCGTCGGTCCGCCTCGACATCCGCCGGATCGAGGCCATCAAGGACGGCCTCGAGGTGGTGGGCAACCGCACCCGGGTCAAGGTGGTCAAGAACAAGTGCGCACCGCCCTTCCGCCAGGCCGAGTTCGACATCATGTACGGGCGGGGCATCAGCCGGGAGGGCTCGGTGGTCGACCTCGGCGTGGACCTCGGCATCGTCATGAAGTCGGGGGCCTGGTACACGTACGAGGGCGAGCAGCTCGGTCAGGGCCGGGAGAACGCCAAGAAGTTCCTGGTCGACAACCCCGAGGTCATGGTCGAGATCACCGACCGGGTCTGGCGGGAGGTCCGGCCTCCCGAGGAGACCGAACCCGAGGCGGCTGCCGACGAGTTCACCGAGGCCGACGACCTGCCGATCTCGCTGGACGACTGACGTCCTTCCTTCCCGGGCTTCCTGACGGCCCCGGTACCGGTCCCCTCCCCGGTGTCGGGGCCGTAGCCTTCGTGGCGTGAAGCGGTCCTACGCGGTGCGCACCTACGGGTGCCAGATGAACGAGCACGACAGCGAGCGCATCGCCGGCCTGCTCGAGGCCGACGGGATGGTGCCGGCAGCGTCGGAGGCCGAGGCCGACGTCATCATCCTCAACACCTGCTGCATCCGCGAGAACGCCGACAACAGGCTCTATGGGGCGTTGGGCAACCTCAAGGCCCTGAAGGAGGCCCGGCCGGACCTCCAGGTGGCGGTCGGCGGTTGCCTGGCCCAGAAGGACCGCGACCGGATCCAGGCGCGGGCCGGCCACGTCGACGTCGTCTTCGGGACCCACAACGTGCATCGGGCCGCCGAGCTCCTGGTCGAGGCCAGGGAGCACGGCCCGATCATGGAGATCCTGGAGGAGACGGTACGCAACGATGCTGACGCCTTTCCGTCGGCACTGCCCGCCCAGCGCGACGCCAACCACAAGGCCTGGGTGACCATCCAGATCGGTTGTGACAACAGCTGTGCCTTCTGCATTGTCCCGGCGGTCCGTGGCCCGGAGATGAGCCGTCCGTTCGGTGAGATGGTGGCCGAGGTGGAGGCCCTGGCCGCCGACGGCGTCACCGAGGTGACCCTCTTGGGACAGAATGTGAACTCCTACGGGCGCGACCTGACGTTGCGCCTCAGGTCGACCGACGACTGGAAGGCCGACCGTCACGAGGCGGGCGCGGCCTGGGCCGACGAGGCCGGCCGACGGGTTCGCCCGCTGTTCGCCGACCTCCTGACGGCCGTCGGCGCCGTGGAGGGCATCCGACGGGTCCGGTTCACCAGCCCGCATCCCAAGGACCTGCGGCCGGAGACCATCTCGGCGATGGCAGGGACCCCGGAGGTGTGCGAGCACCTGCACCTGCCGCTCCAGTCCGGGAGCGACCGCATTCTGGCTGCCATGCACCGCGGCTACACCGCCGAGCGCTACCTGGAGCGCCTGGCGGCAGCGCGGGCCGGGATCCACGATCTGGCCGTCACCACCGACCTCATAGTCGGTTTCCCGGGTGAGACCGAGGCCGACTTCGAGTCCACCCTTGAGGTGGTGGCCGAAGCGGCATACGACTCGGCCTACTGCTTCGTGTTCTCGCCCCGCGAGGGGACCGAGGCGGCCGCCATGGTCGACCGGTTCGTCGACCACGACGTGTGCGTCGACCGCTTCGAAAGGCTCCAGGGCGTCCTGAAGCGCTCGGCGGGGATCACCCATCAGGCCCGGCTGGGTCGGATCGAGGAGGTGGTCATCGAGGGACCCGCCAAGCGGGAGCCCGACCAGGTCACCGGCCGGACCAGACAGAACAAGCTCGTGCACCTCCCGGAGTCGGACGGTCTCCGGACCGGTGCCTACGCCGACGTCCGGATTGTGGGTGCCGCCACCCACTATCTCCACGGAGAGCTCGTGGAGGTCACCGCTGCAGCGCGGCACCGACGCCGGATACCCGTCGCATCGGCCTGATCCGAATGAGGCCCAATGGGCACCTGGTGATCGTTGGCGCCACCGCCTCGGGCAAGTCGGTGCTGGCCATGGAGCTCGCCCGACGACGGCCCGGTGTCGAGTTGGTCTCCATGGACTCCATGGCCCTCTACCGGGGCATGGACGTCGGCACCACGGCCCCGACCGCGGCGGAGCGTGCCGAGGTCCCACACCATCTCGTGGACCTGGTGAACCCGACCGAGGACTTCACCGTGTCCGAGTTCCAGGTGGCGGCCCGTCGGGCCCTCGACGACATGGAGGGTCGGGGAGCGAGGGCGGTGCTCGTCGGGGGGACAGGCCTCCACGTCCGGGCAGTGGTCGACGACCTGGAGATTCCCGGGCGGTACGACGAGGTGCGTGTGGCACTGGACGCCGATGACGACACGCCGGGGCTCCACACCCGTCTGGCCGGACTGGACCCGGTGGCCGCCGGGCGGATGGAGCCCACCAACCGCCGTCGTGTGGTCCGTGCCCTTGAGGTGACCCTCGGTTCGGGACGGCCCTTCTCGTCTTTCGGGCCGGGCCTGGAGGCCTACCCGGCGACGCCGTTCACCCAGGTCGGCCTCCGCGTCGACCGGGAGGTTCTGGACCGCCGGATCGCAGATCGCTACCGGCACCAGCTCGAGGATGGCTTCCTCGACGAGGTCCGCTGGCTGGCAGCCCTTGACGGTGGACCGTCCCGCTCGGCGGCACAGGCCCTCGGCTACAGCGAGTTGCTGGCGCACCTCCGTGGCGAGTGCACCCTGGCCGACGCCATCGCCGATGCCGTGGCGGCAACCCGGCGCTTTGCCCGCCGCCAGGAGCGGTGGTTCCGGCGGGATCCCAGGATCGAGTGGTTCGACGTGGGCGCCGACCCCCTGAAGGTCCTGGAAGCGGTGCTGGAGCGGTTCGACCGCTGTGGGGATCCCGGATGAGCCTGCACACAGGCTTTGAACGGGTCGTGGCTACGGGTCGGTGGTGGGCGAGACTGGTGTCGTGGAGCTGACCAGACACCACGGCCTCGGCAACGACTTCCTGATCACGTTCGCCGATGACGTTCCTACCGATGCTGCCGACGTGGCGCGCCGGCTGTGCGACCGCATGGACGGGATCGGGGCCGATGGACTGGTGTTCGGCACGCCGGTCGCCAGTTCCGGAGAGGCGGACTGGAGGTTCACCCTGTTCAACAGCGACGGCAGCCCCGCCGAGGTGAGCGGAAACGGCCTGCGGTGCTTCGGCCATGCGCTGCTCCGCAGGCAGGCCGATGGAACCTCCGGCCTGGAGGCCGTCGTCGAGACGCCAGCTGGACACCGACGGATCACCCTCGTCGGGTCGGCGACCGATCTCGAGGTGGATGCCACCGTGGAGATGGGCGTCGCCGGAACCGGTCCATCGATCGAGGGCCTGGACCTCGACCTCGGTGGGTTTCCCGTGCAGGCCGTGGACAGCACTGACTTCGGCAATCCGCACCTGGTGGTCGTCGTCGACGATCCCGGTGCGGTGGACCTGGCGTCCGTGGGTCCTGTGATCGAGTCGTTCTTCAGCCCGGTCGGCTGCAACGTCAACCTGGTGTCCGTGGTCGACCGGTCGGCTGTGCGGCTGCGCACCTGGGAACGCGGGGCCGGGCTGACCAGGGCGTGCGGATCGGGCGCCTGTGCGGCTACCCACGTGCTCCACTGTCTGGGCCTGGTCGAGGACGTGGTGGAGGTCCGGATGCTCGGCGGTGCGGCGACAGTCACGATCGGCGAACCTGTACGGCTCGCCGGACCGGTCACCTTCGTCGAGGTCCACACGGCGACCACCGGTTCCGACCCCTACGGACCCCCTGGCGATGGGTGATCCCACCGACCTCGAGGAGGTGCCGTACCAGGAGTCGGACCAGGAGACGCACCGGGGCGCGTTCGGCGAGTTCGCTGGCGAGTCGACCGGCCTTATCGACCGGGCGTTCAGGGAGCGCATCGTCCTCGCCGGTGTCACCCTGGGTCGCTCCGACCCGGAGGCAACCGACGCCTCGATGGACGAGTTGGCACGTCTGGTCGAGACGGCCGGGGCGGACCCGGTGGCCCGGGTCCTCCAGCATCGCGATTCCCCGGACCGGGCGACCTACGTCGGCAGGGGAAAGGTCCACGAGATCCGGACGGTGTCCGAGACGCTCGACGCCGACACCGTGGTCTTCGACAACGACCTCACGCCGGCCCAGCAGGGCAACCTCGAGGAGATCCTGAACCGCACCGCGCTGGATCGCACGGCGGTAATCCTCGACATCTTCGCCCAAAACGCCACCAGCCCCGAGGGAAAGGCGCAGGTGGAGTTGGCCCAGCTCCGGTACCGGCTGCCCCGGCTGCGGCGGTCCGGCCGCACGTTCAGCCAGCAGGCCGGCGGCATCGGCACCCGGGGCCCCGGCGAGACCCAGTTGGAGGTGGACCGACGACGGCTCATGCGTCGGGTCACCCGCCTCGAGTCCGACCTCCGCCGGATCCGCAAGAACCGCTCCACCCAGTCCAAGGCCCGCAAGCAGACCAGCAACCGGGCGGTGGCCATCGTGGGCTACACGAACGCAGGCAAGTCGACGCTGTTGAACCACCTGACGGACGCCGAGGTCCTGGTGGAGGACCGTCTCTTCGCCACCCTGGATGCCACCACGCGACGGCTCCAGCTGCCCGGTGGCGAGGCGGTGTTCCTGAGCGACACGGTCGGCTTCGTACGAAAGCTGCCCCACCAGCTGGTCGAGGCATTCAAGTCCACCCTCGATGTGGTGGTCGACGCCGACCTGCTGGTCCACGTCGTGGATGCCTCGGACCCGGACCCGGAGGGCTCCATCGCCGCCGTGCGAGCGGTGCTCACCGAGATCGGTGCCGACCGGGTACCCGAGCTCTTCGCCTTCAACAAGGCCGATCTGGCACCGGCGGCGGCGAAGCGCCTGGTCGATCGGGAGCCCGGCTCGGTAGCCGTCTCGGCGACGCTCGGCGAGGGCTTCGACGACCTGTTGGCCATGGTCGGTCGCCGCCTCCGCCGCCAGGCCGTCGTGGCCGCCCTCTTCGTGCCCTATGCCCGCGGGGACGTCCTGGCCATGGCCCACCGCGAGGGCGAGGTGCTCGACATCGAGGAGGCCGCCGACGGCTGGGCGCTGAGGGTCCGGGTAGACGAGGGCTCAGCGGGCCGCCTGGCCGCATTCCGGGTCGATGTGGACGTCCCGACCGGGGATGTGGATGCCCCAGCGGGGCACGAAGAGGCCGACCGACCGTGACCGCCCCGGCTCATCCGACCGGCTTCGTGCCACCGCCCTACCCGTTCGACGTTCCGGCCGAGGTACGCGACCTGGCCGAAGCGGTACCCGGTGGGGCCATCGACCTGTCCCGCGGGGTTCCCTGTGATCCGGTGCCGGACGTGGTGGCCGCGGCCCTCGCCGAACCCGATCCGGCCCGCCCCTACCCGCCGTCGGTCGGCACGCCTGACCTGCTGGACGCCGTGGTGGGCTGGTGCGGGCGACGCCTGGGGGTAGAGCTGGACCACGACCAGGTGGGGGCCTGTGTGGGGACGAAGGAGCTGGTCACGGGCCTTCCCCACCTGCTCCGACTGCGCCGTCCGGAGCGGGACACGGTGCTCTATCCGGCTCTCGCCTATCCGTCGTACGAGATGGGAGCGGTTCTGGCCGGTTGCCGTGCCGTGCCCGTACCGCTGGACGCCTCCTGGAGGATCGACCTGTCGGCCATCCGCGACGAGGACGCTGCCCGCGCTCTGTGCCTCTGGGTCAACACGCCCGGCAATCCGGCAGGCGCCCTCGACGACCTGGGAGCTGTGGCCGCATGGGGGAGGGCCCGCGGAGTTCCGGTGGTGTCCGACGAGTGCTACGTGGAGTTCACTTGGAGCGGGCCGCCGCGGTCGATCCTCCAGCACGGCAGCGACGGGGTGCTGGCCGTCCACTCCCTGTCCAAGCGATCCAACCTGGCTGGGCTGCGGGTGGGCTTCTACGCGGGCGACCCCGACCTGGCCTGGTACCTGCGGGAGACCCGCAGACACCAGGGGTTTCTGATCCCCGGGCCGGCCCAGGCGGCCGGTGCGGCCGCCCTGCGCGACCAGGACCACGTCGACGTCCAGGCCGCCCGCTACCACCGGCGCCTGGAGGTCCTGGTCGACGTCCTCGTATCTCTGGGCGTGGCGGCGGAGATGCCGGAGGGCGGCTTCTACCTGTGGGTGGATGCGCCGGAAGGCGACGAGATGGCCCTGGTGCGTCGACTGGCCGCCGAACTGGGGGTGCTGACCAGCCCCGGCACCGTGTTCGGCCCCGACGGCGCCGGCCGGGTACGGGTGGCGGCCGTGGTGACCGACGACGACCTTGAGGTCGTGTGTCGTCGGGCGGCCGACATGGGGTCTTGAGACACGGGGTCCTGGGACATCTGGGACACGGGGTCCTGATCGGGCCGGTAGAAGTCGATCGGGCTCGGGACCGTCCAGCGGGCCGTCAACCGACCCATCCGTCAAACAGGTCCCAGTCCGGTCGGGGCGTGGCAGTAGCCTCGGCGCCATGTCGGACCTCCAGGCACAGATCGAAGGGCTGTGGTCCGGCCGCGACGACCTCGACGTCGACGACGTCGAGGCCAACGCGGTCATCCACGCCGCCATCGACCTCCTCGACACCGGGCAGGCCAGGGTCGCCGAGTCGGACGGCTCCGGTGGGGTCGTGGTCAACGAGTGGCTGAAACTGGCCATCCTGCTTCTGTTTCGCCAGTCGCAGATGACCACCATCGAACTCGGCCCGTTCGAGTTCGCCGACAAGATCCCGCTCAAGCGCGACTGGATGGAACGCAGGGTGCGGGTGGTTCCCGGGGCTCAGGCACGCTGGGGCAGCTACCAGGGGCCGGGCGTGGTGATGATGCCCAGCTACACCAACATCGGTGCCTACGTGGGCGACAACACGATGATCGACACATGGGCCACGGTGGGCTCGTGCGCCCAGATCGGTCGCAACGTCCACCTATCCGGTGGCGTGGGCATCGGGGGTGTCCTCGAGCCTCCCAACGCCGTGCCGGTGGTGATTGGCGACGACTGCCTGATCGGCAGCCGGTGCATCGTGGCCGAGGGTGCCCGCGTGGGCGACGGCGTGGTGCTCGGCGCCGGGGCTGTGCTGACCGGATCCATTCCGGTCATAGACGCGGCTACAGGCGACGAGCTGGGCCGCGGAGAGGTGCCCGACTGGTGCGTGGCGGTCCAGGCCAGCCGCACCAGGGCGTTCGACGGTGGCGAGTTTGGCCTGCCATGCGTGCTGGTCCTCAAGTACCTGGATCCGGGCGAACGCCACGACAAGTCGGCCCTCAACGACATCCTGCGTACGCACGGCGTTACTACCTGATCCCGGTAGGCGATCGTCCAATGACCGACCTGCTGGGCCTGACAGCCGAACTGGTCGACATACCGTCGGTCAGCTTCGCCGAAGCCGACCTCGTAGCGCACCTGGAGGCCGAGCTGCGTGCTCTCCACGGGCTGTCGGTCGATCGGATCGGCGACAACCTGGTGGCCCGTACCAACCTGGGCCGTGGGTACCGGCTGATCCTGGCGGGCCACACGGACACGGTTCCCGGCGACACCTCCGGTTCCCGTCTCGAAGGGGACACCCTCTGGGGCCTGGGCACGGCCGACATGAAGGGCGGCCTGGCCGTCATGCTGGAGCTGGCCCGCGTCGTACCCGAGCCTGCGGTGGACGTGACCTGGGTCTTCTACGCTCGCGAGGAGGTGGCGATCGCCGACAACGGCCTGCGGGAGCTCTTCGCCGAGGCACCCGACCTGTTGGCGGGTGACGTGGCCATCCTGGGAGAGCCGACCGGTGGCGCCATAGAGGCGGGTTGCCAGGGCACGATGCGGTTCGAGGTCACGCTGGCTGGTGCCAGGGCCCATACCGCCCGCCCGTGGATGGGCAGCAACGCCGTGCATCGGCTGGGGGCCCTGCTGTCGGCCCTCGACGCCTATGCGCACCGTGAGCCGGTGGTCGAAGGTTGCCGCTACCGGGAGGCGCTCCAGGCGGTGCACGTCGAGGGTGGGGTGGCCGGCAACGTGGTGCCCGACCGGGCCATGGTGCGGATCAACCACCGCTATGCCCCTGATCGCTCCGGAGCCGAGGCCGACGCCCATGTCCGCGACGTACTCGCTCCCTTCCTGGAGGATGGCGACGTGGTGGAGCTGGTGGACCACTCGCCGGCCGCCCTACCGGGACACTCCCATCCGCTCCTGCGTGCCGTCACCGATCGGAACGGCCTGGAGGTACGGGCCAAGCTGGGCTGGACCGACGTTGCGTTCTTCGCCGAGCACGGGGTGCCTGCCGTCAACCTGGGTCCTGGGGAGCCGACGCTTGCCCATACCGCCGGCGAGCACCTGGAGCGGGCGCCGTTGGAGTCCTGCTTCGAAGCGTTGCGGGACCTGCTCGAAAATGGCGCCTGACCAGTCGTAGGACTGTGGCCTCTCTGCCGGTGTTCGGATCTGCCGTGGGGCGGTGGCCGCGCTACCGGGGGGTTCAGATCCGCCGTAGGACGGTCACGACCAGGCCGAATATCGTGACCTCGTCAGCCGGGTGGCGGAGTTCGGAATAGGCGGGGTTCGCCGGCGACAGCACCACGGTGTCGCCATCGCGTCCGAAGTACTTCACGGTGCCCTCGTCCCCGGGAATCCCGGCCACCACGAGGTCGCCGGGCTCGGCGGTCCGCTGGACCCTCACGACCACGTGGTCGCCGTCCAGGATGCCGGCGTCGACCATGGACTCGCCACGGACCCGGAGCATGAACAGGTCGCCGTCGCCTGTGAACTCGGCGGGTAGGGGGAGTGACCCCTGGATGTTCTCGTGGGCTAGGACGTCGGTTCCGGCGGCCACGTCACCGACCAGGGGGACGTGTCGTACCGTGCTCCGTTCGACGGCGGCGCCGCTGATCGGGTCGAGGCAGACCTCGAGGGCCCGGGGCTTGGTCGGGTCCCGCCTCAGGTAGCCGCGGTCCTGGAGGGTGGCCAGGTGGGAGTGGACGGTTGACGGGGACGTGAGCCCGACTGCCGTACCGATCTCGCGGACGGACGGCGGGTAGCCGCGCTCCCGGGTTTCGGTGTCGATGAACTCGAGGATCTGCTGCTGTCGCTGGCTGAGCCCGGTCACGGTCATGGGGTGCGCTCTCTGCTGGTCGACCGACCGGTTGCCGGTCTGCTTGACAGCGAACACCTGTTCGATACACTGATGATGTGATCGAACACCTGTACGCCGAATACATGTTCCCCGAACAGGCGTTCCGTGTCAAGGACCCGGTCGGCCAGACGCATCGCCGGTGTCACACTCTGTCGTCAGGATGTAGTGCATGAACGCGATGACCCTCGAACTTCCGCTCGACCTGGCCCTCGAGGCCGGCTCACGTCCGGTCCCACGTCCCGTCGGCCATGGCGTCGTCCAACGCCTGTTCACCGACGTTCTCTCGGCCGAGCCGTACGCCGTCGGATCCCGGCGGAATGGACCCGCGGTTCGTGCCGCCGTGGTGGGACCGGCCGTCTACCGCCGCCGTCGCCTCATCGCGGCGGTGGTCCTGGGTCTGCTCATCTCGAGCCTCTCGTTGCTGGGCGGTGAGCTGATCGGGCGGGTGACCGGCACGCCTGGCTCCACCGTGGTCGAGGCGGCCGGCGAGCCGATCATCTACGTGGTCCAGCCGGGCGACACGCTCTGGTCCATCGCCGAGCGGGTGAGCCCGCACGGGCGGGACATCCGGGACACGGTCGACCGCCTCTCGGTGGTCACCGGCGGGTCGTTGCTCCATCCCGGTCAGCGCATAGTCCTCCCGTACGGTTGATCGGCCGGGTCGCCGACCGCTCGACCAATTCCACGATGGTCCCGCCATCCTCCCCGGTCAGGTCCTTCCCGGACGGGTTCCCCTCAGGCGGGTTCTCCTCGGGATGGTCCCATTCGGCCAATGAGGTACCGGTCAGGCAATGAGGTACCTGCAGAAGAGGAACCCCTGATGGGTCGATACCTGGTCCAGCCGGAGGCCGGAGGGCACGGCGAACGGCGCACCGTCCAGGAGCCCCCGGCTCGTGGCTCCGGCGCCGCCGACCAACATGGGCGAGATCGTGAGGCAGAGCTCGTCGACCAGGCCGGCTGCCAGCAACTGGTGGTTGAGGTCCGGTCCTCCCTCGCACAGCACGGTTCGGGCACCGAGGTCCCCGAGGGTGGCCAGCAGCCCGGTGAGGTCTACCCGTGTCTCGCCCAGGGCGATCAGGTCGGCCACAGGCTCGAGTGCCGCCCGCCGGTCGGCGGGTGCCGACCTGACGGTCGCAACAAGGGGCGGCTGATCCGCTGGAAGGCGCCCGGCGAACAGCGGGGCCATCGGGTCGAGGTCGAGTCGCTCCGACACCACGACCAGCCTCGGACGGGCAGATCGCCCGGCGGTGGCACGCACCACCGCCATACGGTCGTCGGGAGTTCGCGGTGGTTGGTAGTCCTCGGCCCTCACGGTTCCCGCTCCGACCAGGATCATGTCCGCCACGCCGCGCAGTGCCCGGAAGACCTGACGGTCCCCCGGGCCGCCCAACCGGCCGGACCGACCGTCTACGACGGTGGCGCCGTCGACGGACGCCACCATGTTGATCATCACCCACGGTCGACCGGGCGGTGGAGGGCGCTCAAGGTCCAGGTGGACGTCGACCGGGTCGACCTCGGGCCCGGTTCCCGGATGGAGGCGGTGCACGACGTGACGGTACCCCGCGCCGGCTGTGGACAACCTCGTAGTAGTCCACCGGGAAATCCACAGTGAATACCACTATCGGTCCACAGCCCGCCGTCCCTAGGTTTCGACTTCGTGGCCGGTGGTGGTCGGCCCGGCAGAAACCGTCAAACCGATCCGTCGGGGAGACGCTGGGAGGACCGCACCGATTGCCGGTAAGGGTGTTCGCGTGACGGGCTCCTGGACCTGGGCCCTCCGCCCTCGGCCACGACAGCCGGGGCGCCCCGGGACTGTCACAGGTGGTCCGTACCATCGTGGCCGGTGGGCCGACCGGTCGGACTCGGGTGCAGGAGGACGGAGCAGGAAATGTCGATAGCGCCCGAGCGGGGGGTCCTGGGTATCCGCCGCCACTTCACCACGCCGGGAATCGATCCCTACGACGAGATCGACTGGGAGGTACGCACATCCCGCCTGGTCGACCACCGTGACGGGTCGGTCGCCTTCCAGCAGGACGACGTGGAGGTGCCGGCCGACTGGTCTCTGAACGCCACCAACATCCTCGCCCAGAAGTACTTCCGGGGCCCGCTGGATGGTCCCGACAGGGAGTCGTCGCTTCGCCAGGTGGCCGACCGCGTCGTCGGCACGATCGCCGACTGGGGCCGGAGGGACGGCTACTTTGCCGACGGTGACGAGGCCGAGGCCTTCGCCGCCGAACTCCGGTACCTGATCGTGACTCAGCGGGCCGCTTTGAACTCGCCGGTGTGGTTCAACATCGGCGTACCCGGAGTCCCACAGCAGGCCTCCGCCTGCTTCATCCTGTCGGTCGAGGACCAGATGTCCTCGATCCTGAACTGGTACGTGGAGGAGGGCACGATCTTCAAGGGCGGTTCCGGTGCCGGGGTCAACCTGAGTGCCATCCGGTCCTCCAGGGAGGCCCTGCGGGGCGGGGGCCAGGCCAGCGGTCCGGTCAGCTTCATGAGGGGCGCCGACGCCTCGGCCGGCACCATCAAGAGCGGCGGCAAGACCCGACGGGCCGCCAAGATGGTCATCCTGGACGTCGACCACCCGGACGTCCAGGAGTTCATCTGGTGCAAGGCCCGCGAGGAGCGCAAGGTCCGGGTCCTCGCCGAGGCCGGGTTCGACGTCGGCTTCGACGGCGCCGACAGCCATTCGATCATGTACCAGAACGCCAACAACTCGGTCCGGGTGACCGACGAGTTCATGCGGGCCGTCGAGGCCGACGCCGACTGGGACCTCACGGCGGTCACCGACGGCTCGGTGGTCGAGACGGTCCGGGCCCGAGACCTGTTCCGGCAGATGTCCCAGGCGGCCTGGGAGTGCGCAGACCCCGGCCTCCAGTTCGACACCACCATCAACCGGTGGCACACGGCGTCCAACACCGGTCGGATCACGGCCAGCAATCCATGCGCGGAGTACGTCCACCTGGATGACAGCGCGTGCAATCTGGCGAGCCTCAACCTGTTGAAGTTCCTGGGTGCCTCAGACGACGACACCGATGCCATCGGCGGATTTGACATCGACGGCTTCCGCCATGCGATCGAGGTGGTCTTCACGGCCCAGGAGATCCTCGTCGGCAACGCCGACTATCCGACCGAGGCCATCGGCCAGACCACCCGGGCCTTCCGCCAACTCGGGCTGGGCTACGCCAACCTCGGGGCACTCCTCATGGCCCTTGGCCTGCCCTACGACAGCGACGACGGGCGGGCGGTGGCAGCCGCCCTCACGTCGTTGATGACGGGCCACGCCTACCGGACCTCGGCCCGACTGGCCGACCGGATGGGGGCGTTCGAGGGCTTCGAGCACAATCGGGAGCCGATGCTGGGCGTGCTGAACATGCACCGCGAGGCGGTCGAGCTTCTGGATGCCGAGGTGGCGCCGGCCGTCGTGGCGGCAGGCCGCACCGCCTGGTTCGAGGCCTGCGCGCTTGCCCAGCGTGTGGGCGTCCGCAACAGCCAGGCCACCGTGCTGGCGCCCACCGGCACCATTGGCCTCCTCATGGACTGTGACACCACCGGGATTGAGCCCGACCTCAGCCTGGTGAAGCACAAGCGCCTGGTCGGCGGCGGCACCATGTCGATCGTCAACCGCACGGTTCCCAGGGCGTTGCGCCGCCTCGGCTACGACGACGAGGCTGTCGGCGCCATCCTGGCCTGGGTCGACGAGCACCAGACGGTGGTCGGATGCCCCGACCTCCGGGCGGGACACATGGCGGTGTTCGCCACGTCGATGGGCGACAACCCGATCCACCACACGGGCCACATCCGCATGATGGGCGCAATCCAGCCGTTCCTCTCAGGTGCCATCTCCAAGACCTGCAACATGCCCGAGACGGCCAGCGTGGACGACGTCGAGGAGCTCTACCTGGAGTCGTGGCGCCTGGGCCTCAAGGCGGTGGCCATCTACCGCGACAACTGCAAGGTCGCCCAGCCCCTGTCCGCCGGCAACGGGTCCGGGGCGGAGCCGGCGGCGGCCGTTGCGGACGTCGCAGCAGCCCTGGCCGAGCCGGTCCGTCGCAAGCTGCCACGGAGCCGACGCTCCCTCACCCTTGAGTTCCGGGTGGCCGACTGCAAGGGCTTTGTCACGATCGGCGAGTACGACGACGGCCATCCGGGCGAGATCTTCGTCCGGGTCTCGAAGCAGGGTTCGACCCTGGCCGGGATCATGGACGCCTTCGCCATCTCGCTCAGCCACGGCCTCCAGTACGGCGTGCCGCTCCGGGCGTTCGTGGATGCGTTCACAGGCATGCGGTTCGAGCCGGCCGGCATGACCGATGATCCGGACCTCCGGATCGCCACGAGCCTCATCGACTACCTGTTCCGTCGCCTAGCCGTCGAGTACCTGAGCGTCGAGGAGCGCGCCGAACTGAACATCCTGACTACCAGCGAGCGGACCCAGCCCACCCTGCCCGGCGTCGAGGAGTCGGTGACCGAGACCCGCCAGGGTTCCGACCTTCCGGCGGATCCACCGACCCTGCCGTCGGTGGCCCAGTTTGCCGCCCAGCTGGCACTCGCCCCGTCCGGAGCCGATGCCCCCCTGTGCATGCAGTGCGGCGTGGCCATGCAGCGCGCCGGGTCCTGCTACGTCTGCACCGACTGCGGTGCTACGAGCGGCTGCTCGTGAGCCACGTGGCCGGTGTCCGGGTCTGTGTCGGAGGGCGCCGCTGATGGCCGTCCTGCGCTTCTCCTTCGGGACCATGGGGTCGGGCAAGAGCACCCTCGCGTTACAGATCCACCACAACCTGCGGGAACGCGGCCTTCAGGGAATCCTCTGCAGCCAGCTGGACCGGTCCGGCGGCAGGGTCTCGAGCGCCCTCGGGGTGTCGGCGGACGCCATAGAGGTCGGCCCGCGGCTGGACCTGTTCGAGCTCGCCCTGGCCGTGGCCTCCCGACGGGGGAGCATTGACTACCTGGTCTGTGACGAGGCGCAGTTCTATCGCCCGGAACAGATCGACCAACTTGCCAGGATCGTGGATGGGCTGGGTGCCGACGTCTTCGCCTTCGGCCTGTTGACGTCCTTCCAGGGAGAGCTGTTCGAAGGGACGAAGCGGCTCCTGGAGTTGGCCGACGAGCGGGTCGAGGTGCAGGTCGAGGCCCGGTGCTGGTGTGGAGGACGAGCCACCCACAACGCCCGGCTCGTCGACGGGGTGCAGGTCTACGACGGCAAGCTCTTCGTCGTCGACGACCCTGCCGACCGTCGGGTCACCTATGAACTGCGTTGCCGGCGCCACTGGTTCGCCGGCGATGCCGGTCCCGCAACGGCACCCGGCGATCCGGGGCCCGGTTCAGAAGTCGAGTCGGCGCAGCAGGTGGTCTGACAGGTCTCCCACGAGGTCCACGGCGTAGGTCCGCTCGGTGAACCTCCAGACGCCATGCGCCCGCTCGAACCGATCGTGGTACGTGCCGCTGATGACCGGCTGAAGTGGCCCGGCGCCTACCTGCTGGAAGACCGTGTAGGTGCTGCGACAGGTAGCCGTACCGGCCTCCTCGTCCACCTCCAGGATCGGCGTGCCCACAAGGTGGCGGGTCCGCGGGGTGCCGTCGTCGTGGATGGCTACCAGCGACCGCCAGACCTCCAGCAGGCCGTCCCGGCCCACCACCACGGGAGGATCGGCGTCGGAGTCCAGCACGACGCGTGCGTTGGCGAACAGGTCGGAGCACTCCTCCAGCCGCCCGGCGTCCATGAGCTCCGCGTAGCGGTGGATCAGGTTCGTGATCTGGGTGTCGGAGGTGGTCACGGGGACGAACCTAACCCGCTCGGTTCCGTCGGCCCCGCTCCCGTCCGGCCGACGACCGGGCGGTATCGTGCGCACATGGGCGACTACCGACCTCCCCTGGACGACATCCGCCTCGTCCTCGACGAGATCAGCGACATCTCGGCCATCTGCGACCTGCCGCCCTTCGAGCACGTCGACGTCGAGACCATCGACGGCGTTCTCGACGAGTTGGGCCGGTTCGTGGCCGAGGTGATCGCTCCCGTGAACCGGATCGGCGATGAGCAGGGCTGTTCGGTTGCCGACGGCGTGGTGACCGTTCCCGACGAGTTCGGGGCCGCATGGGAGAAGTTCGTGGAGTCCGGGTGGGGTGCGATCGGCCAGGATCCGGACTACGGCGGCGGCGGTTTCCCCGGCACGGTCCAGACGGTGGTGACCGAGTTGCTGGCCACGGCGTCGCGCGCCTGGTCGATGGGGCCGATGCTCACCGTCGGTGCCGTCGAGGCAATCCACGCCTTCGCCGACGAGGGCCAGAAGGAGACCTTCCTGCCGAAGATGGTCACCAGCGAGTGGTCGGGGACCATGAACCTCACCGAGCCGCAGGCAGGTTCCGACGTGGGAGCGCTCACCACCCGGGCCGTGCCTCAGGACGACGGCACCTTCCGGATCTTCGGAACGAAGATCTTCATCACGTTCGGCGAACACGAACTGACCGAGAACATCATCCAACTGGTTCTGGCCCGTACCCCGGGCAGCCCGCCCGGCACGAAGGGGATCTCGCTGTTCATCGTGCCCAAGTTCCTCGTCGCCGACGACGGCAGCCTCGGCGAACGCAACGACTACAGGTGCGTCTCGGTGGAGCACAAGCTCGGTCTGCACGCCAGCCCCACGTGTGTCCTCTCGTTCGGCGATGCCGGCGACGGGGCCGTGGGCTACCTCCTGGGCGGCGAGCACCAGGGCATGCGGTGCATGTTCAGGATGATGAACAACGCTCGCCTCGGCGTGGGGATCGAGGGGTTGGCCGTCACCGAACGGGCCCTCCAGCAGGCCTCCGACTATGCGGCCGAGCGCCGGCAGGGCCGGGCCATCGGTGGCCCGGCCGGAGAGCAGGCGGCGATCATCGAGCACGCCGACGTCCGGCGAATGCTGCTCACCATGCGGGCCTATACCGATGCCATGCGCTGCCTGCTCTACCTCAACGCTGCCTGCCTCGACGTGGCGGGCCACCACGCGGATGCGGAGACCCGGCAGCGGGCGGCGGAGAGGGCAGAGCTGCTGACGCCGATCTCCAAGGCCTGGTGCACCGACCTCGGCGTGGAGATGGCCTCGGTGGGCATACAGGTCCACGGCGGCTACGGCTACATCGAGGAGACCGGTGCCGCCCAGCACCTCAGGGACTCCAGGATCTCGCCGATCTACGAGGGCACCAACGGCATCCAGGCCATGGACCTGGTAGGACGCAAGCTCCCGATGCGCGAAGGCGGCGTCATGGGTGACCTGCTGGCCGAGATCGCGGGCACGGTTGGCGACCTGGCCGCGGCGGGCGACGGGTTCGCCTCGATGCGGTCCGGTCTGGCAGACGCCCTGGCGGCCACCGAGGAGGCCACCATGTGGCTGATGCAGAACGGCCCGGCCAACCCCAACGACGCCATGGCCGGAGCGACGCCGTACCTGCGGATGTTGGGCCAACTGTTGGGTGGCTGGTTGATGGCCAGGCTGGCGCTCGGAGCCCATCGACGTATCCAGGCTGCCGACGGCGATGCCGACCACCTGGGGTCCAAGATCGTGGCCGCCCGGTTCTACGCCGAACAGCTCCTGCCGGTGGCCACGGCCCAGCTCGGGGCGGTGACCGCCGGTGCAGGCGACCTCTACGCCGTGCCGGACGATGCCTTCTCAGCCTGAGCCGGACCGTCGGGAGGGCGAATGATCCCGACCGGGCTCCTCGGCGCCATCCCGAGTCCGTCCGGGAACTCGATCTCCGTCGGACCCCTCGACCTCCGGGCATACGGCCTGATGATCGCCCTGGGGGTGCTGGCCGCGGTGATGTGGAGTCAGCGTCGCATGGCGGCCCGGGGCGGCGATCCCGAGGACATCGCGGCCCTCTCCATGTGGGCCGTACCGGCCGGCCTCATCGGCTCCCGGCTCTACCACGTGGCCACCGACTGGCGATCCTTCCGGGGGCGCTGGGAGGACGTGCCGGCGGTCTGGCAGGGGGGCTTGGGCATACCGGGAGGGCTCATGGCCGGCGTGCTGGTGGGAGTGCTCGTGGCCCGTCGTCGCGGCCTCACGATGGCTGCCGCCATGGACGTCGTGATCCCGACCCTCCCGGTGGCCCAGGCGATCGGGCGGTGGGGCAACTGGTTCAACCAGGAGGTCTTCGGTCGGCCCACGGACCTGCCGTGGGCATTGGAGATCGACGCCGTCCACCGTCCGGCAGCCCACCTGGACGCCACCACGTTCCATCCGACATTCCTCTACGAGGGGCTCTGGAACGTGGCCCTGGCGGTGGTCCTGGTGCGCGTCGAGCGGCGCGGAATCCTCCGCCCCGGCTACATCGTGGCGCTGTGGGTGTTCGGCTACGGGCTGGGACGTCTCTGGGTGGAGGCACTGCGGGTCGATGCCGCCTCGCTCATCGCCGGTGTCCGGGTGAACACCTGGATGGCCCTCGTGGCGATCCTGGTCGGAGGAGCGGTCGCGTGGACCGGGCGCATCCTGACCGGAGCGACCGCCGGTGGCGACGGGATGACCCGATGAGCGGCGCAGAACTCCCGAGGAAGGCACTGAAGCGCGTGGAGCGCACCTTCGCCTTCCTGGACCTGTGCGGGTTCACCGCGTACACGGACAAGGAGGGCGACACGGCGGCCTACGACGTGATCTCCAAGTTCAGGACGGCGGTTCGCCAGGTGGCCTCCGAGCGGGGGGTGCGCCTGGCCAAGTGGCTTGGCGACGGCGTGATGATGGTCGGGGTCGAACAGGAGGACCTGGTGGAGGCGGTCATCGACATCGAGTTCCTGGTCGATGAGAGCAGGTCGCCGTTGCCCATGCGGGCCGGCATCGCCCGGGGCCCGGTGCTCCTGATCGACGGTGACGACCACGTCGGGTCCGCGGTGATCCTGGCGTCGCGCCTCTGCGACCGGGCCGAGCCCCACCAGATCCTGGCCCAGGCCGGCACCGTCGCCCGCCAGATGGTGAACGCCGAGGAGATCCGGCTGGGGGAGCACGACGTGCCGGGATTCGCGCACAAGATCGAGATCGTGCAGCTCACGTCGCTCGGCGGCCACTGAGGCTCCGTGTCCGCTGCGTCGGCGGGAGCCGGTGACCGCTTCACGCCGTTCGAGGCGTCGGTCGCAGCGGTGCTCGACGCCCTGCGACCCGGCGAGGTGGTGACGTACGGCGAGGTCGCCGCCGAGGCCGGCCACCCCGGGGCCCATCGGGCCGTGGGTAGGTTCCTGGGCGTCCACGACGGCTTCCCCTGGTGGAGGGTGGTCACCTCGACCGGCCGGCTGGTCCCGGGACACGAGGTCGAGCAGGCCGACCGCCTCGCCGCCGAGGGCGTGGCGACCGGCGACGGCCGGGTACGGCCCGGCTGACGCCTGACCGCCCGTCACGCTCGGGACAGGCGGCGCGACGGTAGGATGGGGACACCCACCCGGGTCCGGTCGGCCGCCTGTATGCCGACCCCGGGTCGGATTCGTCACCCGGGATGAGCGGTGACGGTACCCGCCGAGGTGCGGGTGACGATTCGGTGGCCCGGCCGCCGGGAAAACAGGAAATCCCATGACGACGACCCAGTTCGCCGATCTGGGCATCGACCAGGACCTGGTCGATGTCCTCGCTGAACGGGGGATCACCACCCCGTTCCAGATCCAGTCACTCGCCATTCCCGACGGCATCGCCGGGCGGGACGTTTGCGGCAGGGCCAAGACCGGGTCGGGCAAGACCCTGGCCTTCGGAATCCCCATGATCCAGCGGATCCCCAAGGCGAAGCCCGGTCGACCCACCGGCCTGGCCCTGGTGCCCACCCGTGAACTGGCCGTCCAGGTCTGCAGGGAACTCGAGCCCCTGGCGGCCGTCCGGGGCCTCACGTTCGAGGCCATCTACGGCGGTGCGCCCATCGAGAAGCAGATAGCCGCCCTGAAGAGGGGCGTCGACTTCGTGGTGGCCACCCCGGGACGGATGATCGACCTCATCCAGCAGGAGGAGCTCTCGGTCGCCGACCTGGAGGGTGTCGTGATCGACGAGGCCGACAGGATGGCCGACATGGGCTTCATGCCCCAGGTCGAGTGGATCCTCAGGCGAGCCGAGAAGGACCACCAGACGCTGCTGTTCTCCGCCACGCTCGATGGCATGGTCGGCGCCCTGATCAGCCGCTACCAGACCGACCCGGTGACGTACGAGGTGGCATCACGCGAGTTGACGGTGGCCGAGATGGAGCACCGCTTCCTGGCCGTCCACGAGATGGACCGGGTACGGGTCGCCGCCCGGATCATCGAGGCGTCCAACAGGACCATCATCTTCTCCCGCACCAAGTGGGGCGCCGACAAGCTGACCGGGAAGCTGGTCGGCGAGGACGTGAGTGCGGCGGCCATCCACGGCGACCTCCGCCAGGTCCAGCGCGAAAAGGCCCTGGCCGACTTCAAGATGGGCAGGATCAAGTGCCTGGTGGCCACAGACGTGGCCGCCCGGGGCATCCACGTGGACGACGTGGACGTGGTCATCCACTACGACCCGCCGTCCGACGCCAAGACGTACGTACACCGCTCGGGCCGGACAGCCCGGGTGGGGAAGTCCGGCGTGGTCGTCAGCCTGGTGTTGTGGAACGAGGAGTTGGAGGTCCGCAAGCTGCTGCGCCGCCTCGGGATGAAGCAGCCGATCGTGGAGGTCTACTCCAACGACGTGCGCCTGGACGACCTGATGGCGTGGGACCCGGCCGACGAGGCCGCCTGATCCCACGCAGGTGACCGGGACCGGCCCGGAGTGACCGACCGGCACCTGGACCTGGCTGCTGACCGGCTTGCCGCCGAGGCGGCCTGCCGGCTCCAGGAAGCAGGGGACCGTCGACGACGCGGTGTCTTCTTCACACCGCCGGACGTCGCCGCTGCCCTCGCCGACCAGGTGGTGGAGAGGGGAACGGTTCTGGATCCGGCCTGTGGCGGCGGGGCGTTCCTGCTGGCCGCGGCCCGTCGCCTGCTGGCCGTAGGCACTTCGGACCGTCGGTCCATCGTGAGGGGACACCTGTTCGGTGCCGACGTGGATCCGGCCTCGGTGGCGGCCACCCGCCGGATCCTCGGTGCCTGGGCCGACATCGATTCCGACGAGGTGGCCGGTGTGGTGGTCGCAGATCCGCTGCGTGACGGCGCCTCGGCGTGGCCGGACCGCCCGGTCGACGGGTTCGACGCCGTGGTCGGAAACCCACCGTTCCTGGGCCAGCTGCGGGCATCCACCTCGAGGACGGGCGGCGAACGGCTGCTGCTGAGGGAGCGCTTCGGTGGCCTCGTGGCGGCCTACACGGACGCGGCCTGGCTGTTCCTGGCCCTGGGCATGGACGTCCTGGCCCCGGGCGGTCGGATGGTCCTCATCCAGCCCCAGTCGCTGCTGTCGGCCCGGGATGCCGGTCCCGTCCGTGACCTGATGGTGACGTCGGGTCGACTCGTGGGCCTGTGGCTGGACCGCTCCGGAGTCTTCGCCGGCCATGCAGAGGTCTGTGCCCCGGTCGTCGAACGCAGGGTCGACGGCACGTTGCCACACGGACAGGTACGCCTCCTCGTCGACCGGTCGGCCGAGCTTGTCGGAGAGGTGCCTCCACCGGCACCCGGAGGGCCGTGGGGCTCCCTTGTGGGTGGCCTGCTGGGCATTCCCGAGGTGGGGTCGATGGATGGCCAGCAGGCATCCGCTGGGCGGATCGGCGACCGGGCGGGCGTCACCGCCGGCTTCCGGCAGCACTACTACGCCCTGGTAGGAGCGGTGCACGAACGGTCGGGACCCGGGGACCGTCGGCCACCGCTGGTCACCACATCGTCGGTCGATCCGCTGCACTCCCGGTGGTCGACCACCACGTGCCGGTTCGACGGACGCCGATGGGCGCTTCCGGTGGTCGACCTGGCAGCGGTGTCGGTGGTCGATCCGGTCGTGGGTGCCTGGCTGGAGGCCCGCCACCGGCCGAAGCTCCTGGTCGCCACCCAGACGACCGTCGTCGAGGTGGTCGCGGACCCGGCCGGGGACATGGTCCCGCTGACCCCGCTGGTCGTCGTCGAGCCGGAGCCCGAAGAACTGTGGCACCTGGCTGCGGCACTCAGTGCCCCGGCGGTGTCCGCCATGGCCGCCCGACTGTCCGTCGGCGCGGCGCGGTCCGCCGGACGCATAAAGCTGTCGGCACGCCAGGTGGCTGACCTGCCGGTTCCCACCGACCGGACGGCATGGGACGAGGGCGCAGGCCTCGCCATGGCACTCCACGAGGCCGGCCGGACCGCCACGCAGGAGGCCTGGCTCGAGTTCGGGAAGACCATGGGTCGTGCCTACGGAACCCCGGACGGGGACCTCCTGGAATGGTGGTGGGCCCGCCACCCCGCCCGGTCGAGGGTCTGACCAGCCACCGGACACCGATCAGGCCCGTGTGACAGGTGGCCGGTCGGCCTACAATGTCTGGACAACATCACGAGAGGCCCGGTTCGCCGGGTCCGGCAACCTGGGACGGACACCCAAGGTGCTCACCCGCCGGAGACGGTGGGGATGTGGCCCGAGAGGGCAACGAAGTGTCCGCCGGCTGGCCTCCTGGCCACGCTGTCGGCGCAGAGCGCTGGTGCCACCCAATCAGGAGACCGGCTGCATGACGCACGAACAGACGAGCGACGACGGGCATCCCGTCGATCAGCCCGTTCATCCGCGCGCCTATGCGGCCGACCTGCCGGTAACCGGGGCCTGGCGCCCTGGCGACCCGGTAGGCGACCGGCGCTTCGCCCCGGTCGGTGGCGGCCGCCCCTTCGTGCTGGAGGGCGGTGGCGTGCTCTCCGACGTGTCGATGGCCTTCGAGACCTGGGGTGAGCTCTCCCCGGCGGCCGACAACGCAATCCTCATCTGCCATGCCCTCACCGGCGACAGCCACGCCCACGGCGAAGCCGGCGACGCCCATGCGACCCCCGGTTGGTGGAACGGCGTCATCGGTCCGGGGTGTGGCATAGACACCGACCGGTACTTCGTGGTGTGCGTGAACTCGCTGGGGGGCTGCCAGGGTTCCACCGGCCCCTCGTCGGTGGATCCGGAGACCGGTGCCCCCTACGGCTCGACGTTTCCGACGGTCACAACGCGCGACATCGTCCGCTGTCAGGCTGCGGTGGCCGACCACCTAGGCGTCGACTCCTGGCTGGCCGTCGTCGGCGGCTCGATGGGCGGAATGCAGGTCCTGGAGTGGGGAGTGATGTTCCCGGACCGGGTGCGTGTCATCGCCCCGATCACCACGACGCTGGCGGCCACTGCCCAGCAGGTGGCGTGGAGCGCGGTGGGCCGGACGGCCCTGGTACTCGACCCGCGCTTCCGGGGCGGTGACTACTACGACGCCAAGCCGGGCGACGGCCCGTTCGCCGGCCTGGCGATTGCCCGGTCGGTGGCCCAGATCACCTACCGCAGCGCCGAGGTGTTCGACGGGCGCTTCGCGCGTGACCTGGTGGACCCGCGGTCGGTGTTCGGGCACTGGGACCGGTTCCAGGTGGAGTCCTACCTCGACTACCACGGCGAGAAGCTGGTCCGCCGGTTCGACGCCAACACCTACCTGATCCTGAACCGGACCATGGACCTGCACGACCTGGCCCGCGACCGCGGATCCATGGAGTCCGCGATCCGTCGCCTGGCCCACCTGCCTGCGCTGACCCTGAGCATCAGCTCCGACGTGCTCTATCCGACGGCCCAGCAGGCGGCGATACGGGATGCCATCCGTGCGGCCGGCGGCCGCTGCGACCACCATGTGATCCAGAGCCCGGACGGGCACGATGGCTTCCTGCTGGCTGCCCGGCAGGTCGGATCGCACCTGGCCGGCTTCCTGAGAGAGGTAGGTGTCTGATGGTCGAGCCACGGGACCGTGCGGAGGACGAGGGCGGGCCCGAGGTCCGCCCGGAGACGGCGGCCGTCCTGGCCGGCCGGACCGTCGACGAGCGGTCGTTGGCGCCGGTGCTCTATCCGACGTCGACCTTCGGGTTCGACACCGTGGAGGAGGGGAGGCGCCAGGCGACGGCGATCGCACCCGACCGCTTCTACAGCCGGTACGGCAACCCCACGATCAACGCCTTCGAGGCCACCATCGCCGAGTTGGAGGGCGCCGAGGCGGCCCGGGCCTTCGCCTCGGGCATGGGGGCTGTCAGCGCCGTGGTGCTCGGCATCTGCTCGACCGGGGACCACATCGTGGCCCAACGCCAGCTGTACGCCGGGACGCAGTTGTTCCTGCAGACGGCCTGTCCGCGGTTCGGGATCGACGTGACCTTCGTGGACGGCACCCAGCCCGGTGCATTCGCCGAGGCGGTGGTGCCGGGAAAGACGATGCTGGTGCTGGCCGAGACGCCGGCCAACCCGCGCCTCGACATCGTGGACCTGGACGCCCTGGGCGCCATCGCCAATGCCCTGACCGTGGTCGACTCCACCTTCGCCACCCCGCTGGGCCAGACCCCGCTGGCCCACGGCGTGGACCTGGTGCTCCACTCGGCGACGAAGGGGATCGCAGGCCACAACGACGCCACGATCGGCGTGGTGGCCGGCTCCGACGACCTCATGGCCTGGCTCTGGGGCTTCGCCGTGCTGCACGGTGCCAACGCCTCGCCGTACGACGCCTACAACGCGCACCGTGGGGTGCGCACCCTGGACGTGCGCCTGCGCCACCAGGCCGAGTCGGCCCGGCTACTCGCCGAGTACCTGGAGGCCCACGACGGCGTGTCCGACGTGCGGTACCCGGGGTTGCCGTCCCATCCCCAGCACGAGTTGGCGGGTAGGCAGATGCGGACCATGGGAGGCCTCCTGACCTTCGACCTGGCCGGTGGGATCGATGCCGGGCGACGGTTCGTGGAGGCGACGTCGATCGCCCGCCAGGCCACCTCCCTGGGAGGGCCGGAGACGCTGCTCTGCCATTCGGCCACCACCACCCATGTGGGCCTCACCCCCGACGAGCTGGAGGCCTCCGGAATCGGCGAAGGGACGGTCCGGGTGTCGTGCGGCCTCGAGAACGCCGACGACCTGGTTGCCGACTTCGGTCGGGGGCTGGATGCAGCGGGCTGAGGCCCGCAACTACCATCGGGTTTCGGAGAAGGGGCTGCCCGTGACGCATGCGCGTTCGACAACGAGGAGATCACCGCGTGCCGCCGTGGCCGTCGTCGTGCTGGCCGGCTGGTTGCTGTTGGGCATCGCCGGTCCGGCCCTTGCCCAGGTCACCACCGTGGAGACGGTGCCGCCGGAGGTCGACGAGGACGGACGGACGGCGGGGGAACGCGTGGACCGGATCGTCGTCACCCTGCGCCTGCTGGCAGGGGTGGTCATCGTCGGGACCGCCGCCTACTGGTGGCAGACACGACCGGCCACCAGGTTGGCCCGCGCCGTCGCCGACCCGGGGCCTCCCGACGGAGACGCCCGCGAGGTAAGGATGCCGACGATCCAACCGCCGGACGACCTCGAGGCCGTGACGCTGCTTCCAGCGATGGGGACAATCGCGGATCTTGTCGACCATCCTGGCGACCGCCCGCCCGGTGATCCTGCCTAGGGTCTGGCCATGTCCGAACCAGAACTCGACCTGGATGCGATGCTGCAGCGGTTCAGGGAACGGGCCGCCGCCGTCCGGACCCGCACCCTGCCGC
Organism: Acidimicrobiales bacterium; assembly: GCA_022452145.1. Lineage (NCBI taxonomy): Bacteria > Bacillati > Actinomycetota > Acidimicrobiia > Acidimicrobiales > Acidimicrobiales bacterium. The sequence goes on from JAKURY010000005.1 coordinate 93,256, forward strand.
CTGTGGGTGGGGAGGAGCGGCAACGCTTCATCGACCAGGCCCAGAACGACTTCCAGGACTTCGCCATCATCGGCGACGCGGACGCCAGCCTGGATGACGGCGTGCTGACCCTTCGGATCGACCTGGGTGGGGGTTCCGAGGGCTGACCCCCGGCGGCGCCAAACCGGCGACCGGCCGCTATCGTTCCGGTCTGACGCGGACGTAGCTCAGCTGGTAGAGCATCACCTTGCCAAGGTGAGGGTCGCGGGTTCGAATCTCGTCGTCCGCTCCACGGGAACCCCCTGCTCAGCAGGGGGTTCTGCAGTTTTAAGACTCTGTGGGTTCTGAACCAGTCAAGTAATGACTGAAGCGAAGTCCCTCGGCTAGGCCCTGCTGACGGGACGTAACGTGGGCGCCATGCAAGTCAACGGCTACAAGATTGAGCCACGGGCGAAGTCAAAGAGAGGGGTCGAACCATGGCGGTACTGACAAGGGAAGCGGCGGCCACACGCGGCGACGAGCTCGCACTCGCCGACGACGACGACACACTGACATGGGCTCAACTCGACATCAGGGTGAACCGCCTCGTCCACGCACTCAGGGACGCCGGACTCGGGTCGGGCGACACCATCTCGGTGGTGTCCGGCAACCGCAACGAGTGGTTTGAGGTGGCTCTCGCCTGCTCACACGCCGGCGTCGTGTTCGTGCCCGTCAGCTGGCATCTCGTGGCCTCGGAAATGGCCTACATCATCGAGGACTCCGGTTCCAGGGCTGTCCTGGTTGGCCACCGCTTCGCCGACGTGGTTGCCGAAGCCCTTGCCGACCCCAGGTCCTCCGCCGTGGAACTGGCGGTGGCCATCGGCGCCCCGGGCGATACGCGTTTCGCCGACTTCGAGGCGTTCCTCGGCTCCGGGTCGGACGCCGAACCGAAGGACCAAGCCTTCGGTGGACCGATGTTCTACACCTCGGGAACAACCGGGCATCCCAAGGGCGTCCGGAGCAGTCTGTCCTCCCCCGAACCCGGCACGCCGCCCGAAGTGTGGCAACTCGTCGCCTCCGGCTTCACCGATCTCATGACGCTGCCGGGAACCGCCGTCCTCTGCGGGCCCTTCTACCACTCGGCCCAGTGGGCCTTCTCGTTTCTGCCCCTGGTGGGTGGGTCGGCGGTGGTGATGCAGCACCGGTACGACAGCGCTGGCGTTCTGGACCTCATCGACACCCACGGAGGCACCAGCATCCACCTGGTTCCTACCCAGATGAAGCGCCTGCTCGAGTTGGATGAGGAGCGCCGGGCCGCGTTCGACGGTTCGTCGCTCGAGATTGTCCTCCATGGCGCAGCACCCTGCCCGCCCGTGGTGAAGCGGGGCCTGATCGACTGGTGGGGGCCGAAGATCGTCGAGTACTACGGCTCCACCGAAGGCTCGATCATCACGATGATCGACAGCCCCGAATGGCTCGAGCGCGGTGGAAGCGTCGGACGACCAATGCCGAACATGGAAATCCTCGTGGTGGACGACGACGGGGAACCCAGGGCCGCCGGCGAGGAGGGCACCCTGTACTTCCGAAACTCCATGGGCACGGACTTCGAGTACCACAACGCCCCCGAGAAGACGGCCGAGGCCCATCTGGGCCCGGGCGTGTTCACTACCGGCGACGTCGGGTACCTCGATGACGACGGCTACCTGTGGCTCTCCGATCGGAAGATCGACATGATCATCTCGGGCGGTGTCAACGTGTACCCGGCTGAGATCGAGGGCGTGATCGGAGGGCATCCTGACGTGGTCGACGTGGCCGTCATCGGTATTCCCAACGAGGAGTTCGGCGAAGAGGTCAAGGCACTCGTGGTCGCCGCCGGTAGTGCCGACAACGACGACCTGGCCACCAGGCTCATCGTCCTCTGCCGAGAGAGCCTCGCTGGCATCAAGGTGCCCCGGTCCATTGAGTTCAGGGAATCACTGCCCCGTACGGGCACGGGCAAGCTGCAGAAGCGCCTGCTACGCGAACCATTCTGGTCCGGCTACGACCGCCGAATCTGATTGCGGCCTGGGTGGATTGGCAGTCTGATGGTTTCAGCCGCTCGTCGTTTCCATGGCGAAGTGTCGTCGGTACAGGAAGGCCAACAGGGCGACCGCAAGTGGTAGCACGGTGAACCACAGGCTGGCACTCCGGTAGCCACCGAACACGATGCTCCCAAGCGAGAAGGTCAGGGCGCCCAGTGCCGAGGTCAGCACGCTTATCAGAGCGAGGGTTCCCGAGATCGAACCGATGTGCCCCACGCCGAACAGTGCCGGCAGCAGGGAGCTCTGCACGGCAGCGCCGCCGCCCATCGTCATCCCCAGGACCACCGTGTAGAGGAGCACCGCTGGGAAGGTGGTGGACGTGCCTCCCAGCAGCATCGTCGATGCCAGGAGCAGCGCTACGACCGTCGGGAGTATCGGCCGGGCCGCACGATCGGCCAACCACCCGAACGCCAGCCCTCCCATGACGGCGCCAATCGCCTGAGGTAGGAACATGGCGGCGGCCTGCGCATTCGAGTAGCCGATCTCGCCCAGCAGGTTGGTCTGGTGGAAGAGCAGGCCGGTGCCGAGCAGTGAGTTCGTAGCGGTGACGGCGGCGAGGGCCCAGAAGGCAGTCGACCTGAGTGCCGTCGACCGGGTGAGCGACGGTGGAGCCGAGCCGAGTTGGCCAACGTGGACCGGCGGTTCACCGTCCGGCAGTTGTCCCAGGTCAGCGGGCCGGTTCACGTATCCGAACCAGCTGACTGGCACGGCCGTCAGGGCGATGACCGCTGAGGCGGCCAACCAGGCGATACGCCACCCCCATGCGTCGATTGCGACCGCCAGCAGGATCGGCACGATGGACATGCCGCCCATGGTCAGCGTCATCTTGAGGCCGAGTGCGAAGCCTCGGCGGCGGTCGAACCAGTGCATGACGGCCACGGTCGAGGTGAGGCTGAGGGCTCCCTGGCCGAGGAGTCGGATGCCGAAGAACCCGGCGGCGAGCCATACGACGCCCCGGACCATCGACATGTGTGCGAGGGCGAGAGCGAAGGCGATTCCGAAGGCCGTGGATGCCCGTCGTACCCCGACCTGGTCGACCCAGCGACCGATCCTCGGCTGGAGCGTCGAGGACAGCAGGGTTCCCACCAGATAGGCGGTAGCGATCGCCGAATCAGAGAGATGCAGTCCGTCTGACAGGTGCTGGCGAAACACCGAGACCCCGATCGACTGTCCGGGACCGGTGAGTACGCCGACGAGGCTGGCCAGTCCGACGATCCACCAGCCGTAGAAACCGGCAGGTGAACGGGCAGCCGGTCGGGCGTCCGGAGCAGCGTTCACCGCGGCACGCTACCCAGACAGCCATCGGTGGACGGCGTCCCCCTCAGGTCTGCAGCGTTCCCCTCAGGTCTGCACAGACCTCAGTCGGTGATCCGATTCCGCGCCGGCACTACGATTCGACGCTGGTCGACGAGTGGCCGTGGCCCGTTGGTCCGGTCAGGGGTGCCCATGAGGATTGCGGTGCTGTGCGAGCGGAGGGCGGGTGACCGGCGGGTCGCCGTGACGCCCGAGGCCACCGGGGCGCTGGTTGTCGACGGGCACTCCGTGGTCGTGGAGACCGGTGCCGGAGCCGCCGCCGGCATGCCCGACGATGCGTACCTGGCGGCTGGTGCCTCCATCGCCCCGGACCCGGCTGCGGCCATCGGCGAGGGTGGTGTGGTGGTGTCGGTCAACGGGCCCACGGACGGCGAGGCGCTCGGCCACCTCGGGGCCGACCACGTCGTCGTCGGGCTGTTCGACCCGGTCTGGCGTCCCGATGTCGCCGTGGAGGTGGCGGCGACGGGAGCGACGATGCTCGCACTCGACCTGGTGCCGCGCAGCACGCGAGCCCAGGCCGTCGACGTGCTGTCGTCGCAGGCGACTGTGGAGGGCTTCCAGTCGGTCCTCCTGGCGGCCAGCCGGCTACCCAAGATGCTGCCCCTTCTCATGACGGCCGCCGGCACGGTCCCGCCAGCCCGGGTTCTGGTGCTGGGTGCCGGTGTGGCGGGACTCCAGGCGATCGCCACCGCCCGACGCCTGGGCGCCGTGGTCGAGGGGTTCGACATCCGGGAGGAGGCCCTGGAACAGATCCGGTCCCTCGGGGCGAAGTCGATAGACCCGCCGCCCGCGCCGGAGGGCGGCGTGCCGGATGCGGTGCTGATCCATGAGGTCCTGACCCCGCACGTGGCCGAGGCCGACGTCGTCATAGCGGCCGCCCAGATCCCCGGCCGCCAGAGCCCGCTGCTGGTCACCGAGTCGATGGTCACCGGGATGCGTCCCGGATCGGTGCTGGTGGACCTGGCCGTCCAGCGGGGCGGGAACTGCGAGGTCAGCATCGCCGACGCCGAGGTCGACCATGGTGGAGTCACCGTCCTGGGCCCGACCGACCTAGCTTCCGGGTCGGCGCTGACGGCGTCGAGGATGTTCGCCACGAACGTCACCAACCTCGTGCGGATGCTGGACCGGGACGGCGAGTCCTTCGTCGACCCGGACGACGACGTGCTGGTCGGCATGCTGGTCGCAACCGGCGGCGAGGTCGTGCACCCGGTGGTCCGGTCGGTGCTGGAACAGCGGGCAGATGGTGCCGGAAGCAGTAGGAGCAACGGGGAGGCCGGAGCATGACCCTGCTGATCGCCCTGACGTTGTTCGTGCTGGCCGTGTTCCTCGGCATGGAGCTGATCACCAAGGTCCCTGCGACGCTCCACACACCGTTGATGTCGGGATCCAACGCCGTGTCCGGCATCACCCTCATCGGGGCCATGGTCTCGGCCGGGACCGACCACTCCACGTTGACCACGGTGCTCGGCTTCGTGGCGGTCGTGCTGGCCACGATCAACGTGGTCGGCGGGTTCCTGGTGACCGGCCGGATGCTTGCGATGTTCTCCTCGGGCAGGAGGAAGGGGTCGTGAGCGCCGCCGACATCACCTCTGTCGCCTACCTGGCCGCTGCGGTCCTGTTCATCCTCGGCCTCAAGGGGCTCGCACGACCGCGGACCGCCCCGCGGGGGAACCTGCTGGGTGCCTCAGGGATGCTGGTCGCCGTACTGGCCACCCTGCTGGACCGGTCGATCGTGGACTTCCGCGTGCTGCTGGCCGGGCTGGTCGTTGGCTCCGCGATCGGTGCCGTCCTGGCCGTCCGGGTGCGGATGACGGGAATGCCGCAGCTGGTCGCCCTGTTCAACGGATTCGGGGGCGGGGCGTCGGTGCTCGTCGCCGGAGCGTCGTTCCTGGAGGTGGTGGACAAGGGCCGGGTCGACGACCAACTGGCGGTAGCCGCAGCGCTGACGGCGCTCATAGGCATTGTGACCCTGACCGGCTCGCTGGTGGCGTTCGCCAAACTCCAGGAGGTCCTGTCGTTACGCGGCTTCCGGGGACAGGGGGTGCTCCGCGCCCTCCTGGCGGTCGTGGCCGTGGCATCGGCGACGATGGTGGTGGTCAGTCCCGGGGACGTCGGCTGGTTCTGGCTCTTGGTGGGTGCCGGGGCGCTCCTGGGCGTGCTGGGCACTGTGGCCATCGGCGGGGCCGACATGCCGGTCGTGATCGCCCTGCTGAACGCCTTCTCCGGGCTGGCCGCATCCACCGCCGGGTTCGTGCTCGACAACCCCCTGCTCATCATCGCCGGCTCCCTGGTCGGGGCTAGCGGGGTCATCCTCACCCAGATCATGTGCACCTCCATGAACCGGTCGCTGTTCGACGTGGTCTTCGGGTCCATGGCCGCCGGTGGGGTGGTGGCCGACGCCGAGGACGTCTACGGCGACCGGGTCACCTCCACCTCGGCCGAGGAGGTGGCGATGATCCTGGAGGTCGCCGAGCGGGTGGCGATCGTGCCCGGCTACGGCATGGCGGTCGCCCAGGCCCAGCACGCCGTGAGGGACCTGATGCGCACCCTGAACGACGCGGGTACCGAAGTCGTGTTCGGCATCCATCCGGTGGCCGGGCGGATGCCGGGACACATGAACGTCCTGCTTGCCGAGGCCGAGATCGACTACGAGTGCCTGCTCGACATGGACCAGGTCAACCCGACGTTCGCCCAGACCGACGTGACGATCGTGATCGGCGCCAACGACGTGGTGAACCCGTTGGCCCGGACCGATCCCGCCTCCCCGATAGCAGGCATGCCCATCCTGAACGTCGACGAGTCCCGGACGGTCGTGGTCATCAAGCGGTCCCTGGGCACCGGGTTCGCGGGGATACCGAACCCGTTGTTCGCCGCCGACGGCACGTTGATGCTGTTCGGCGACGGCAAGAAGGCGGTGCTGGACGTGGTGGCCGCCCTCCTCAACGCCTGAGCCTCCACGCCGGGGATACTGCCGGTCGGCGACGACGGCTCTGGGAGACTGCGCGCATGCGAACAGGGGTACTCCTGTTGTTTCTCCTCCTGGCGACCGCCGGGTGCGGAGGAGGGGAGCCGACCAGTGGGCCGGATGGCGAACGTGATCCCGCAACCACCGCTCCCGCGGCCACCTCGACCACGCCCACAAAGCCCGCACGGACGACCGAGTCGCCAGCCCCACCCACCACGACGGCCCCCACGCAGACCACCGTCGTCCAGCAGTCCACGACGACCGTGGTATATGCGTCGTCCACGACGACGGTGGCCCCAGCGCCGTCCACGACCGCCACGCCGACCACCGTCATTTCGCCGTCCACGACCGTCGCTCCGGCCGTGGTCGTCGCCGAGACCGGGCCGCCACCCACCCCGATCAAGCGGGCCGAGGGAGAACCCCTCCGCATCGTGCTGACCGGCGACTCGATCACCGTCCAGGTCGATCCCCACCTCCGGGCCGTCTTCGGCTCGGAGGCCGTGATCAAGCCTCGTCGCCACGGCGGTACTGCACTCTGCGACTGGTTCGCCGCCCGCGACGAGGAACTGGGGATCGAGAACCTCGCCTGGTGGCGTCCGCACGTGATCGTCGTCGACCATGGCGGGAACGCCATGACCCCGTGCATGGCCGACGATGACGGTCGCCCGCTGGAGGGTGAGGCCTACCTTGCGAAGTACCTGGCCGACTCCGATTACCTCGTGGAGGTGGCACGACGTACCGGCACCCGGGTCCTGTTCGTCGACCAGCCCGTCGGTCGCGGCGGGGGCCTGTCCAGGACCCTCAATATCTTCCCGTCCATGCCCGAACGCCATCCGGGCGGAATGGTCCGGTACGTGTCCACCTGGCCGGCCCTGTCCCCGGAGGGCAACTTCGTGCAGTCGGCACGGTGCGCCGACGAGGAACCGGGCTGCGTGGGAGGCTGGGGCGAACTCCGATCGCCTCCACCCTACGGTCACCTGGAGGACCTCGGGGCATGGCGGTATGCGCAGGTGATCGCGGGGGCATTCGTCGAGGCGGAGTGGATCACAGCCGACGCCGTCGGCCCGGGTGCGCCGGACCTGCCGCTTCCGGTGGGCTTCCCGCGCATCTGCCAGCCGTGGAACGGCGTCCAGAACCGCCCGGACCTCACCGAACTGGAACGGATCGCCCTCCACGACCTCTGGTGGACAGGGACCGGGTCGCTCGGGCTGGTCTGGGACACCTCCGACGATCAGCCCCATGCGGGCCTGGCCACGGAGTTCCGCTCACCGGATGGCGGCGAACGGTTCGACGAGGCGCTGGATCGTCGGCAGGCACTGCTCGAGCTGAATCCCGGACTGGTCACGCTGGCCGAGGTCCGGTACCGCGATGCCCCGTATGTCGACGACCCGGAGGGCCGACCGTGGTGGGACCAGGGGTACTACCCGGCGGACTCACCGTTCTGGCTGCGAGACGCCGACGGCAACCCGGTTCCCGGATGGGGTGAGGATGCGGATGGCGACGGTCGCATCGAGGCCGACGAGATCCTCGGCTCGCTCACCGACTTCGGCAATCCGGACCTCATCGAGCTGGTAGCCCGGAAGGTCCACGCCCTGGAGCATTCGGGGGTGGTCGACGGGGTCTTCCTCGACTGGTGGAACGAGGACCGCCAGACGTCGGCCTCGTTCCTCGACTGGGCGGCCTTCCACATGTCCGCCGAAGAGGAGGTCCAGGGGCGGCTCGCCATCCTGCGCCGCATCCGGGAACTGGTGGGCGACGACTTCCTGATCCTCGTAAACACGAACGACCGGACGGCGCCCCGATCGGCCCCGTACGTGAACGGCACGTTCATGGAGGTCTGGAAGCCCGACTGGTCGACGGGCTACACGGTCGACCGCCTCCTGACCGTGGAGGACACCCTCTCGTGGGCATCAGGGGAACTCCTGGAGCCCCGGATCAACTGCCTGGAGGGCTGGCGGGTGGTCGACGACTACGGCAACGAGGCCGCTCAGGTCAACGAGAGGAACTCGGAGGAGAACCGGCGCTGGATGCGCCTGTTCACCACCCTGGCCCTTACCCACTCCGACGGCTCCGTGGTGTTCGGCGACGACAACGCCGAGCCGACCCGGGACCACCACCACAACTGGTACGACTTCTGGGACGCCGACCTGGGCCAACCGGTTGGGGTGAAGCGGACGATCCACGGCGGGGTCGAGGGGCTCTTCATACGGAGGTTCACCAACGGCTTCGCCGTCTACAACCGGTCCGGAGCCGAACAGGAGGTCCGCCTCCCGGGCAGTTACGTCGCCGTCTCCACCGGCCAGGTGGGCGAGGTACACACCGTCGGCGACATGGACGGCGAGATCCTGCTGGGCTAACTCAACCTGCCCAGTCAGGGGAGCGCTTCTCCAGGAAGGCCCGCATGCCCTCCCGGGCCTCGTCGCTCCGGAACAGGTCTGCCGACAGCTGCGCGGTCCAGGCGAACGCCTCGTCGACCGGCATGCCGGGTACCCGGACGAGGATCTGCTTAGTGGCAGCCAGGGCCTCCGGGCCCCCGGCCAGCAGGTCGCTGACGAAGGCGTCGACGGTGGCGTCCAGCTCGCCAGATGGCACGGCCCTGTTGACGAGCCCGAGGCGGGCGGCGTCGGCACCGGTCATGCGGTTGCCCAGGAGCATCGCCTCGGCGGCGTCGGCCGATCGCATCTTCGGAAGGCAGAGGACCGAGATCATGGCCGGGGCTACACCCCGGCGAACTTCGGTGAAGCCGAACCGTGTGTCTTCCACGGCCACCGAGAGGTCCATGGCGGCAGCCAGCCCCATGCCGCCGGCAACGCAGTGTCCGGCTATCCGTCCCACGTAGACCTTCGGAGACCGGCGGAACCGGCTGAAAAGGTCGGCTGCGTCGACCTTCACCGTCGGCTTGTCTCCCGAGGACCGCTCGGACAGGTCGGCCCCTGCACAGAACACGCGGCCGCTGTTCGTGAGCACCACGACCCGGACCGCCGGGTCGGCATCTGCTGCGTCCAGCGCGGCGACCAGCTCGCCCACCAACGCCGAGCTGAGGGCGTTGCGGTTGTCCACGTCGACCATGGTGACGGTCAGGACGCCGCCGTCCAGGTCGGTCTCCACGAGTGCCATCAGAAGCTCCCCGGTTCGGGTCCGTCGGTGGGTGGGCCGGCGAAGGCCTGGGCCCGGACCAGCCAGTCGCGTGCCAGATCGCCGGTAACGTCGAGATCGGTGTCGTCCACGTGGCGACGCTGGGTCACCACCAGGCAGAAGTCCTCTGCCAGACCCCGGACGGAGTCGGCGGCATCGCCCGGACCCCATGTCCACACTCCTCCCGAGGGTGCCTCCAGGGCGACGTCCACCTCGCCGGCAGGTGCCTCCATCTTCCGGTTGTGGTAGGACCACGGACGGGTGATCACGCCCAGCTGGGCGATGTGGCGTAGGCGGTCGGTCGCCGGTCGGCCACCGCCGACGGCGTCCACGATGTCCTGCCCGTGGGCCCAGGCCTCCATGAGGCGGGCGGTCAGGAAGGACCTGGCTCCCATTGACGGCCCGTACCAGGCCACCCGGTCGTCGTCTGCCAGGTTGGCGGCCGCCTCGGCCAGACGGGCGCGACCCGTACGCCAGGCATCCAGCAGTCCCGCCGGTCCGAGGGCCAGGTAGTCGCCCAGGGTCAGGTCGTCCACGGCCCCGTCACCGTTCCGGGCGACGGCCATGAGGCCCTCGATCGAGGCGCTGAAGGCATCCGGATCGGTGATGGCGGTGGCGGCCGCCTCGTCGAAGTACGTCAGGTGGGCGACCTGGTCGGCCACCGTCCACCGTGGGCTGGGCGTAGCCGCCGTCCAACCGGCCCCGTCAAGGACGGACACGACGTCGTCGAGTGCCTGCTGCTCGGCCACCAGGTCGGCGGCCACGTCCTGGACGTGCATCGGTTCTCCGTTCAGGGCGGTCAGGCGCCCGTCGTCAGGCCGCGCAGGATGACGTCGACCATGGCGTCAGCGGCCTCCTTCGGGGTCGAGTCGATCGTCTCGAGGTTCTCGGGCAGGGCGAACATGGCGCCGAGGCCGGCCACGACCCGGGCGACCGCAGCGGTGTCGGTCGGGGCGATGTCGCCACGTTCGACCGCCAGGTCCAGGAGCGTCCTCGTGATCGCCACCAGGTAGTCGGAGTGGGCGGTGGCCAGCCTGTGGGTGGCCGGAGTCGCCGCCTGGTCCCTTGCGAAGGCCGGCGTGGTGGCTGCCACCGCCAGATTTGCGGCCATCAGATAGGAACGGATCACGGCCAGTGGGTCCAGGTCTGGCTGGATGGCCGAGATGGCGCGTCGGCCGATGCGCCGGAGGTTCCGGTCTATGACCGTGAGCACCAGCTCGTCACGACTGGGGGCCAGGTCGTAGAGGGTGCGCAGCGAGCAGCCGACGCTCGCCGCGATGTCGGCCATCGTGAGGTCGGCGAAGCCGTCGTCGAACAGGGTGCCCATCTGGTCCAGGACCTCGCGCTGTCGTCCGGTCAGCAGGGCCTCCCGGTCGCGGTCCAGGACAGGTCGGGGGGCGGGTACCGCTCGGAGTCGGCGACCCAGCTCGGTGGATTCCAGGGTCGCCGCCTCGGCGCTCACGAGCCCTCCACCGGTGCCCCGTCCTCCAGCAGCGACTCAGGCACGTCGACGACCCGGGCCCTGAGCCATTCGCCCAGGCTCTTGGCCTGGCCGTCCTGCCGGGTGGACGCTGCCACGCCCTCGCCCAAGAGACCCCGGAGCATGAAGTTCAGCGACCGGATGGCCGGCAGGCGGTGCCGTTCGATCACGAGGGCGGCGGCTTCCGGCAGGAGCTCCCGGAGGCGGTCGGTGGTCAGGTGGTCGTCCAGCCACGCCCAGGCCGCATCACTGCGGACGAACACCCCGAGGTTGGCGTCCCCGCCCTTGTCGCCTGAACGGGTTCCGGCGATCCGGCCCAGCGGGACGGCGACCGTCGGTCCAGCGGGTACCGGGGTGCTCGGTCGGGCCGCGGGGGTGACCTCGACGGCGGATTCGGGGGCCACGGACTCCACGACGGTCCGGTCGCCGCCCAGGACCACCACGTGTTGGGGAACCAGGTCGGCGGGAACCAGGCCTGCCCTGTGCACGCCGAACGGACGGGCGCTGCCGCTGCTCTTCACGGCGAAGAACCCGGGGATGCTGGAGAGCGCCAACTCGGTCATGGCGTTGAAGATGCCCCGTCCGACCTTGCGTTCGTCCCGGTCCTTGACGGTCAGGCACCACTGGGCCACCGCCTCCTCGTTGGACGCCGGGTCCGCCTTGTCGGTGCGCACCACCCGGGACTCGACGGCGTCGAAGTCCCCGGGGTCGTTGGGACAGGCTGTCCAGAAGGCCTCCTCGACGAGGGCCGCCTTGGCTTCGACGTCCAGGCCGGTGAGGGCCAGCGAAAGGTCCGAGCGGTAGCCGCCCAGCTCGTTCATGGAGACCTTCAGCGTCGACGGTGGAGGTTCTCCCTTCGTTGCGTGTATGCGGACCCGGTCCGGTCCCGCCTGGTCGAGCTGGATGGTGTCGAAGCGGGCGGTCACGTCGGGGCCCAGGTAGGCCGGCGAGCCGATCTCGTAGAGCAGCTGGGATGTGACGGTCCCGACGGACACCTCGCCTCCGGTTCCGTCGTGCTTGCCGATCACCGACGAGCCGTCGGCGGCGATCTCGGCCCACGGGAAGCCGGGCCGGGCCAGGCCGGACACCTCGGTGAAGAACGAGTAGTTGCCACCGGTGGCCTGGGTTCCGCATTCGATGACGTGGCCTGCGACGACGGCGCCTGCCAGGGCGTCCCAGTCGTCGCGGGCCCAGCCGTGGTGCCATGCCGCCGGTCCGCAGACCACGGCGGCATCGGTGGTGCGGCCGGTGACCACGATGTCGGCGCCCCGGTGGAGGGCGTCGACGATGCCCCAGCAGCCGAGGTAGGCGTTGGCGCTCACGAAGCGGCCCGGATCTGCCAGCGGCTCACCAGTGGCCATGTCGGGCAGGTCCACGCCGGCGGCCAGCAGCTCGTCCAGCCGGGGGAGCAGGTCGTCGCCGTTGACGTAGGCGATGGTCGGCGACAGGCCGAGCGTGGCGGCAACCTCGGCGACGGCCTCGGCACAGTGGTCGGGGTCCAGGCCGCCGGCGTTCGAGACGACCCTGATGCCCCGGTCCAGGCACGTGCCCATGACGTGGTCCATCTGGGTGACGAAGGTCCGGGCGTAGCCGCCACCCGGTCGCTTGGCCTGAGTGCGGGCCAGTATCAGCATCGTCAGCTCGGCCAGCCAGTCGCCGGTCAGAACGTCGATCGGGCCGCCGTCGACCATCTCCCGGGCAGCCGACAGGCGGTCGCCGTAGAAGCCCGAGCAGTTGGCGACGCAGATCGGATCCGCCACGTCAGGCGCTCCCGTCGTCGGCCGGGTGGATGACCAGCAGCACGGAACCGTTGTCGACCTGGTCGCCGGTCGCCACCCGGACCTCGGTCACCGTGCCGTCGAACGGCGCCGTCATGTGGTGTTCCATCTTCATGGCCTCCAGGAGCAGCATGGTCTGCCCTTTGGTGACCGTGTCGCCCACGGCGGCACGGATCTCCAACACCCTGCCCGGCATTGGTGCTACCAGTCCACCACTGGGTGCTTCGGAACCGGGTACCGAGAACCGGGGAACGACCCGGAACGTGGTGGTCGTGCCGCCGCCGGTGAGGTGGAGGTGTTCGCCGGACGGACCGGCGGCGAACGTGATCCGGACCGTACGGCGGATGCCGTCGACCTCGACGTCCAGGTCGTCGGGCGACCACCTGTGGACGATGGCGACCTGGCCGCCCTCGACTGCGAACGATCCGTCCCGTCGGCGGCGGTAGCCGATGTCGTGCTCGACGTCATCGACGGCCAGGGCGACATGCTGGGCCGGCATCCGGGCGTTTCGCCAGCCGCTGGGGATCCGGTCCAGGACACGGGCCGAGGCACGGTTGTCGCCCTGGAGCCACATGGCGGCGGCGATCGCCAGTTGGTGGGTGGTGGCCGCGGCCACGGTTCTTCCCATGGCTGGAGCGTTGCGCTCGATGAAGTCGGTGGTGGTGTCACCGGCCAGGAACGCCTCGTGTCGCAGCGTGGCCACGAGGAAGTCCCGGTTCGTGGTCACGCCGCCCAGGTGCATCCGCTCCAGGGCCAGGGCGAGACGGCCCGCCGCCTCCGAGCGCGTCGGGCCGTGTGCCACCACCTTGGCCAGCATGGGGTCGAAGTCGACGCCCACATGGCTGCCCTCCTCGACGCCTGTATCCCACCTGACCGACGGTTCGTCGGCCGGCTGCCAGGCGACCAGCGTGCCGGTCGCCGGAAGGAACCCCGCCGACGGATCCTCGGCGTAGAGGCGGGCCTCGACGGCGTGGCCGCTGAAGCCGATGTCGTCCTGTCCGTAACCCAGCGGCTCGCCGGCAGCCACGCGCAGCTGTTCGCGCACCAGGTCGATTCCGGTCACCTCCTCGGTGACCGGGTGCTCGACCTGGAGTCGGGTGTTGACCTCCAGGAAGAAGAACTCGCCGGTGGCGTCATCCACCAGGAATTCGACCGTGCCGGCCGACCGGTAGCCGATTCCCCGAGCCAGATGCAGGGCCGATTCACCCATGGCATCCCGGCGTGCCGGGTCGAGGACGGCGGCCGGCGACTCCTCGATGATCTTCTGGTGGCGACGTTGGATCGAGCACTCCCGCTCGCCGAGGTGGACCAGTGCGCCGTGGGCGTCACCCAGGATCTGGATCTCGATGTGTCGTGACCGGGCCACGTAGCGCTCGAGGAACACCCGGTCGTCGCCGAAGGAACTGGCGGCCTCCCGCTGGGCGGTGGCCACCGCCTCGGCCAGGTCCTCGGGGCGTTCCACCAGGTGCATGCCCTTGCCGCCACCACCTGCCGCCGCCTTGACGAGGATCGGATAGCCGACCTCGTCGTCGGCCGTCGGGTCGTCCGAGGAGGGAAGCGTGGGCACCCCGGCTGCAAGGGCGGCCTCCTTGGCGGCCAGCTTGTCGCCCATAGACGAGATGACGTCGGGCGTCGGGCCCACCCAGACGAGGCCGGCTGCCTCCACCGCGGCGGCGAAGCCGGCGTTCTCTGCCAGGAACCCGTAGCCGGGATGGATGGCGTCGGCGCCGGTGGCCAGCGCGGCGGCGATGATCGCCTCGCCGTCCAGGTAGCCGTCGGCCAGGCGGACGGCCTCGTCGGCATCGGCGACGAACGGAGCGTCGGCGTCGGCGTCTACAAATACGGCGACGCACCGCATGCCCATGGAGTGCGCCGTGCGGAAGACCCGGCGGGCGATCTCCCCGCGGTTGGCGACCAGGATCGAACGTAGGGAGGTAGGGGTGCTCACAGCCGGAACACCCCGTACTTCTGTGCACCCTCGATAGGCGCTGTCCTCACCACGGAGAGGCACAGGCCCAGGACGGTCCGGGTGTCCCGGGGGTCGATGATGCCGTCATCGCTGACGGTGCCGGTGGCCTCCAGGGCTAGAGACCCCTTCTCCTGGGCGGCCTCGACCTGGCGGACGATCTCGGCGTCCTCCTCCTCGTCGAACTCGAGGCCCTTCCGGGCGGCCCGGCCCCGTCGCACGATGGACATCACGCCGGCGATCTGCTTCGGACCCATGACGGCAATCTTGGCCATCGGCCACAGGAAGGTGAACCGGTTCTCGTATGCCCGACCCGACATGGCGTAGGTGCCGGCGCCGTACGAGGAGCCGATGATGACCGTCAGGTGGGGGACGGTGGAGTTGGTCAGGGCGTTGATCATCTGGGAGCCCTTCTTGATGATCCCGGCCTCCTCGAACTCCCTGCCGACGATGAACCCGGTGATGTTCTGGAAGAAGACCATCGGTGTGTCCTGGCGGTTGCAGAGCTGGATGAAGTGGGCGGCCTTCTCGGCGGCCTCCGGGTAGATCACGCCGTTGTTACCGAGGATCCCGATTGGGTAGCCGTGGAGGGTGGCGAAGCCGCAGATCATGGTCGGCCCGTAGCGGGGCTTGAACTCCTCGAAGCGTGAGCCGTCGACCACCCGGCCGATGATCTCCTTCACGTCGACCGGCTGCTTGAGGTCCCTGCTGACCAGGCCCATGAGGCCCTCGGGATCGTGCAGCGGCTCGTCGGCTACGTAGGACGGCACGGGACCGGCCTTGTGCCAGTTGAGGTGGGAGACCACCTCGCGACACATGCGCAGGGCGTCCATCTCGTCCTCGGCCAGGTAGTCGGCCAGCCCCGACTTGTCGGCGTGGAGTTCGCCGCCGCCGAGGGACTCGTCGTCGGAGTCCTCGCCGGTGGCCATCTTCACCAGCGGCGGTCCGGCCAGGAACACCTTGGACTGCTCCTTGATGAAGATGTTGTAGTCGGACATCCCCGGTTGGTAGGCGCCGCCGGCCGTCGACGATCCGAAGACCACGCAGACGGTGGGGATGCCCAGCTTGGAGAGCTCGATCATCTCGTAGAAGAAGCGGCCGGTCTCGGCGAAGTGGTCGGTCCGGGCACGGCGCCGGGTGCCCGAGTCGCCACCGCTGGTTTGGACCCGGAGGTCGGCGCCGGCCGACTCCACGAAGCTCACGTAGGGCATCCGGTTGTGGCGGGCGATCTCAAGGGCCCGCATCCACTTCTTGGACATGTACGGGGTCATGGCGCCGCCCAGCACCGTGGGGTCGTTCCCGACGACCACGCACTCCACGCCGGCGATCACGCCGATGCCGACCACGAAGCCGCCACCGACCGCGTACGAGGAGTCGTACCCGGCCAGGGGGCTGACCTCCAGGAACGGGCTGTCGGGATCCAGCACGTGGCCTATGCGTTCCCGGATCGGCATCTTGTGGCGGGAGCGCATGCGGTCCATGGCTTCGGGACCGCCGCCGGCCTCGGCCTCGTCCAGCAGTTCGTCGATGACCGCCAGGTGATCTTCCATGTCGGCGCGGTTCCGGGCGAACGCCTCGGTTCCGGTGTCGAGGTGGGACGGCAGGGGAGGGGCGAGGAGCTGCTGGAGCATGGGCCACACCCTAGGTGAGTAAGAAATAAGATGCAAGATTACCGTCAGTGTTACCAAGATATCGATGTGGGAGACTCCGTCCATGGACATGGGACCGATCCTCGACGCCGGAGCAGCGGCGGTCCTGTCAGCCGACAGTGGTGATCCGGTCCTCTGTGACGTCAGGTGGTACCTGGACGGCCGGTCAGGGCGGGAGGCCTACGAGGCCGTCCACCTGCCCGGCGCGGTGTTCGTGGACCTCGACGAGCACCTGACGGCCGAACCCGGCCCGGAGGTGGGTCGCCACCCGCTTCCCACCGCCGAGGCGTTCGCCGGGTCGATGGGGGAGCTCGGCATCGGCCCGGACGACACGGTCGTCGCATACGACGACGCCGGCGGCATGTGCGCTGGTCGCCTCGTGTGGATGCTGCGGGTGCTGGGCCAGCCGGCCGCTCTCCTGGACGGCGGGATCGCCGGCTGGGACGGGCCCCTGGAGACCCGGTCGTCGGTGCGGCCACCGGTCGAAGTTCCGGTCCGCCCCTGGCCGGACCGGGCGTTCACCGACATCGACGAGGTCGCCGCCGGATCGGCCGGCAGGGTGCTCCTGGACGCCCGGGCACCGGAGCGTTACCGGGGCGAGGTCGAACCCGTCGACCCCCGGGCCGGACACGTGCCCGGTGCCGTCAGCGCCCCGTTCGCCGCAAACCTGGTCGACGGGCGGTTCCGGCCACCGGGCGAGCTCGCCGACCGCTACCGGGCGTTCGGGGTGGAAGACGCGGCTGACGTCGTCGCCTACTGCGGGTCCGGGGTGAGCGCCTGCCACGACCTCTTGGCCATGGAGCACGCCGGCCTGGGCCGCGGCCGCCTGTACGTGGGGTCGTGGTCGCAGTGGAGTGCATCGGACCACCCGATCGCCACCGGTGGCGAGGCCGGCTAAACGGGGCCGTCAGTCGGCCGTCTCCTACACTGCGCGACCGTGGCCGACCACCAGTGGGGATTCCGGACCCGGGCGCTCCACGCCGGCGGGCAACCCGATCCGACTACCGGTGCCCGGGCGGTGCCCATCTACCAGTCGACCAGCTTCGTGTTCGACGGCGTGGCCGACGCCGCAGACCTGTTCGCCCTCCAGAAGTACGGCACCATCTACACCCGCATCTCGAACCCGACGACGGCGGCGTTCGAGGAACGCATGGCCAGCCTGGAGGGCGGCATCGGTGCCGTGGCGACCGCCTCGGGCCAGGCCGCCGAGTTCCTGACCGCCCTGGCGCTGGCCGAGCAGGGCACCAACCTCGTGGCCTCGTCGGCGCTCTACGGCGGAACCCACACCATGTTCGAGACCACGCTGGGCCGTCTCGGCATCGAAGCCCGCTTCGTCGACGGCGACGACCCGGATGCCTTCGCCGCATCGATCGACGGCGACACCCGCTTCCTGTACACCGAGATAATCGGCAACCCGTCGGGAGCGGTCGCCGACCTGGCGGCCCTGGCCGACGTGGCCCACGCCCACGGCCTCCCGCTCGTGGTGGACTCCACCTTCGCCACGCCGTACCTGTGCCGACCGCTTGAGCACGGTGCCGACATCGTCGTCCACTCGGCTACCAAGTTCATCGGCGGCCACGGCACGTCCATCGGCGGCGTCGTCGTGGAGTCGGGCCGATTCGACTGGGGCAGCGGCCGCTTCCCGCAGATGACCGAACCGAACGCCGGCTACAACGGCCTGCGGTTCTGGGAGAACTTCGGGGAGCTGGCCTTCTGCACCAAGCTGCGGGCCGAACAACTCCGCGACGTCGGTGCCTCGTTGTCGCCGTTCAACGCCTTCCTGCTGCTCCAGGGCCTGGAGACCCTGCCCCAGCGCATGGAGGAACACGTGGCGAACGCCCGAGCCGTCGCCGAGTTCCTGGACGGCCACGCGGCCGTCGGCTGGGTGGCGTACGCCGGCCTGGACTCCTCGCCATACCGGGCGCTGGCCGAGCGCTACCTCCCGAAGGGCCCCGGGGCCGTGTTCACCTTCGGCGTGGACGGCGGCCGCGAGGCCGGCGCGGCGTTCATCGAGCGACTCCAGATGGTCAGCCACCTGGCCAACGTCGGTGATGCCCGCACGCTGGTCATCCACCCGGCATCCACCACGCACCAGCAACTATCGGCCGAGGCGATGGCCGCCGGTGGGGTGAGCCCCGACATGGTGAGGCTCTCGATCGGGCTAGAGGACCTCGACGACATCCTCTGGGATCTGGACCAGGCCCTGACCGGATGCGACCTGTGAGCTACGGGCATCCGCCGGTCGATGGCTGGACCGAACCGTCGTCGAACGAACGTCGACGGCTGCTGGCCGGAATGCGCACGGTCGCCATGGTCGGCGTCTCGGCCAACCCGGCGCGGCCCTCGAACTTCGTCGCCACATACCTGCTGGGCACCGACTACGACGTGTTTTTCGTGAACCCGATGGCAGACGAGATCCTGGGGCGACCGTGCGTGCCTACCCTGGCCGACCTGCCGGTGGTCCCCGACTGCGTGGACGTGTTCCGGAAGTTGGACGACGTCCCGACGGTCGCCGACGAGGCGGTGGCCGTGGGGGCGAGGATGCTCTGGACCCAGTTCGGACTGTGGAGTCCGGAGGC
>JAKURY010000006.1 GCA_022452145.1 Acidimicrobiales bacterium
CCTCAAGCGGCGTGGCTGCGTCCGGCTTTCGCCCATTGCGCAAGATTCCCCACTGCTGCCTCCCGTAGGAGTCTGGGCCGTGTCTCAGTCCCAGTGTGGCTGATCGTCCTCTCAGACCAGCTACCCGTCGTTGCCTTGGTGAGCCGTTACCTCACCAACTAGCTGATAGGCCGCGAGACCCTCCCGAAGCGCCTGAGCATTTCCTCACCTGGCCATGCGACCTGGTGGGGATATCCGGTATTAGCCCGAGTTTCCTCGGGTTATTCCAGTCTTCGGGGCAGGTTTCTCACGTGTTACTCACCCGTTCGCCACTCACTCATGTGACCCGAAGGTCGAGTGCGTTCGACTTGCATGTGTTAGGCCCGCCGCCAGCGTTCGTCCTGAGCCAGGATCAAACTCTCCGTCGAAATCTCAGGCCGACACCGCCGAAGCGGTGCTGGCCGTCGAATCAGTTGGTGCGGCACCGCCCGAAGGCGGTGCCGACGCGAGTTCGAGGTCGATCGGGACACCAAATCCCGGCCGACCAGGCACAGGTCAATGGTGGTCGGCCGAAGCCGGCCACCGCTGTCCGTACAGTGCTATTTGAATTGTTCAGGGTCTGTCCAGTGACGACTCGCGATCGTCTGTGGACAGCCCGCACTGGCTTTTTCGTCCTCTATCCCGTTTTCAAGGAGCACCTGGAGGCCAGAGGCCTCCCGGCACACGCCGAACACGCGGGACGGATCCCGTGTGATGGCGGTGGTGCCCTCAACCCACCTCGGTGATTCGGTCCCATCGGACCTGCCACCGGGCGGGTGCCCACGCTACGGTGGCCGATCCGCCCGGTCAAGGACGGACGCGGTACCCGTAGGCAGAGAAACACTATCCCTACGCCTGACTGGCCCCAACCCGTACCGGCGGCTTTTTGCCCTGATCGGCGTGACCAGCAACACCCGGCAGCCCGGACCTGGAGGGTCTGCCGGGAGAACGGCGGCGGTCCAGCGCGGGCAGGGCGCCGGCAGTCGGGAACCAGCAGGTGGGAACCCTCAGGTGAGCACCAGCAGGTGCCGGTTGCGCCTGCCCTTCTGGAGCAGCACGTAGCGCCCGTCCACCAGTGCGTCGGGCGGGAGGGCGACGGCGCCGGGATCCTGTCGCCGACCGTTCACGGACACCCCACCGCCGGAGAGCGTTCGCCGGGCGTCGCCCTTGGACCCGCAGAGGCCCGAGGTCACGAGCACGTCGACGAGGGATTCAGCTCCGGTCAGGTCATCGGCGGCCACCGACGTCTCGGGCACGATGCCCCGCAGCGCCTCGAGCACCGCGCCGGTGGGCGGCTCGGCACCGAACAGGCCCTGTGCGGCCAGGCGGGCCCGGGCCGTCTCTCCCTCGCCGTGGACCAGGGTGCACACCTCGTCGGCGAGGCGCTGCTGGGCCACACGGAGTTCCGGAGCCTGCTGGTGGGACGCCATCACAGCAGCCACCTCTTCGACCGGTACGAGGGTCAGGTGCAGCAGTAAGCGCTCCACGTCCCGGTCGTCCACGTTCACGAAGTACTGGTGGAGCTCGTAGGGCAGGGTCCTTACTGGGTCCAGCCAAAGCGTACCGTCTGCCGTTTTTCCGAACTTGGCGCCGTCGGCCCGTGTCACCAGGGGCACCGTCAGCCCGTGGGCCGATGCGGCCTTCCGCCGCCGGATCATGTCGATGCCGGCGGTGATGTTCCCCCACTGGTCCGACCCGCCCACCTGGAGCTCGCAGCCCAGGCGCTCGTGGAGTTCGAAGAAGTCGTTGGCCTGGAGGAGCATGTAGCTGAACTCGGTGAACGAGATGCCCTGGTCGCCGGCCAGGCGGGCCCGGATCGACTCCTTGCCGAGCATGGTCCCCACGGTTACGTGCTTGCCGACGTCGCGCAGGAACTCGAGCACGCCGACGCCGACGGTCCACTCCCGATTGTCGACCAGTACGGCCGGCTGGTCGTCGGGAGCCAGGTCCCCGTCGAACCTCAGGAACGACCTGAGCTGCCCGGCGACGGCCTCCACGTTGTTGGTGAGGGTCACGCCGTCCAGCAGGTTGCGTTCCTCGGACCGACCGCTGGGGTCGCCCACCATCCCCGTGGCACCACCGGCGAGCGCGATCGGACGATGGCCGGAGTCCTGGAACCGACGCAGCAGCAGGAGCGGGACGAGGTGCCCGACGTGGAGGCTGTCGGCCGTCGGATCGAAGCCGCAGTACACGGTGATCGGCCCCTCGTCCAGGCGCTGCCGGAGGGTCCCGAGGTCGGTGCTGTCCTGGACCAGCCCCCTGGCCACCAGGTCGTCGAGGATGCCGGCTCCGGCGAAGCCGTCGGGCTGTGGGGCGCTCATGATCACCAGTATGGAGCCTCGGAGCCGTCAGGCCGGGCCCTTTCCCACGACCCTGCCTGACCTGCTGTCCGGGACCCTGCGCACTGCCCGGCAACCGGTGCCCGGCGCCGCCCTGTGGTGGTCGTCACCCGACGCGGTTACGGGTCGCCGGGCGGCCAGACTGGGAAGATGCGGATCCTCTCCCCGGGCCTCGTGCGCGTCGCCTGCGTGGTGACGGCGCTGGCCACCGTGGCCACCTCCTGCTACCGCTACGAGACCCGGGACTTCGAGATCACGATCCCCGAACAGGCGGAGTCCTCGGTCGTGGTGGCCCGCGACGGACGCCACATCATCACGCTGGTCGCCCCCGAGAACCGCACCAGCGCCCGCACCCTGGACGAGATCCCCCAGATGGTCCGCGACGCCGTGATCGCAATCGAGGACGAACGCTTCTACATCCACGACGGCTTCGACCTCAAGGCGATCATCCGGGCGGCCCGGACCAACCTGGAGGCGGGCGGGATCAGCCAGGGTGGATCCACCATCACCCAGCAGTACGTGAAGCTCGCCATCATCCGCAATGCCGAGCAGACAGCCAGCCGGAAGTTGGAGGAGGTCTGGTACGCCACCCGACTGGAGGACGAGTACGGCAAGGACTTCATCCTCCTGCAGTACCTGAACACCGTGTACCTGGGCCACGGCGCCTACGGCGTGAAGGCTGCCGCACAGACGTACTTCAACAAGGACGTGGCCGACCTCAACCTCTCCGAGGCGGCGATGGTGGCCGGGATCATCCAGCTGCCGGGCCGCTACAACCCGTTCATGAACTACTCCAAGAGCCTGAAGCGCAGCCACATAGTGCTGGACCGCATGCTTGCCAACGACTACATCACCCCGGAGCAGCACGCGGCCGCCGCTGCCATGCCACCCCGGCTGGAGGAGTACTCGGCCCGCCTGGAGACCCGCTACGCGGCCGGCCACCTGGTGGAGGAGGTCCGGCGTTGGTTCCTGGACAACCCGGCGTTCGGAGCCAGCCGGGGAGTCCGGGAGCGGCTCCTGTTCGAGGGCGGCCTCAGGATCGAGACCACCGTCGACCTCGACCTCCAGCAGGCGGCCGAAGAGGCCGTGGAGGACCACCTGCCCGCCGGACGGGGCCACCCCGACGCAGCGGTGGTGGTGCTCGAGACAGGAACCGGCCAGGTCCTTGCGATGGTCGGCGGACGGGACTTCTTCGGCACGGACAACGACGCCAAGGTCAACCTTGCGATCGGCGGCGGACGGCAGGTGGGCTCCTCGATGAAGACCATCGGCCTGGCCGCGGCCCTGGAGGCAGGCTGGAAGGTCACCGCCACGTATCCGGCGCCCAACGTGCTGGAGTTCGAGATCCCCGGCGCCGACGAGGACAACAGGGTCTGGCGCGTCACCGGCGGCGTAGGCGGCCACGATGCCACCGAGGCCCGTTTCGAGCACGGAATCCAGGCCCTCCTGCAGTTCTACCTACGGGAGGAGCACACCGACGTCCCGCCCGACCACGTCGAGACCATCCGGGTCGTCAAGGAGGTCGACGTGGAGGACCGGGATGAGGACGCAGGGGAGGCCGGCGAGACCGAGATCACCTACCAGGCGGTGGACCTCACCCAGTGGGTGGCAAACCGCCGGTACGACTTCGACCGGGAGCGCCTCTTCCAATATCGCATCCAGATGCTGGAGGCCATCCCCACCTGGAGCTGGGACCCGTCTGAGGGCGAAGAGTTGGTGGCACCACCCGACGCCGAGGAGGTCACCCTCATCCGGGCCACCCGCAGTTCCCTGAACACGGTCTTCGCCCAGCTCAGCATGGAGATGGGCGCCCACCGGGTGGTCTTGATGGCCCGCCGGCTGGGGATCCGCTCCACCATCCAGCGGGTGAACTCGAACATCCTCGGCACGTCCAACGTCACGATGCTGGACATGGCGACCGCGTACCACACGTTCGCCAACCGTGGCGTCAACATCCCGCCGAGCTACGTGACGCGCATCGTCCGCGCCGACGGAACGACGCTGTGGTCGTGGACCAGGCAGCAGTCACGGGTGCTGGACGCCCGCCTCGCCGACATGGTGACCTGGATACTGGAGGGAGCGGTCACCCAGGGCACCGGCTGGCGTGCCAAGTTGGATGACCGACCGGCGGCCGGCAAGACCGGTACCACCCAGAACTACGCGGACGCCGTCTTCGTGGGGTACACCCCGCAGCGGACCACCGCCGTCTGGGTCGGCTACCCCGAGGCCCAGATCCCGATGATCCCCCCGACCACCGACCGCAAGGTCTACGGCGGCACCTACCCGGCGATGATCTGGAAGGACGTGATGGAGGCCGCACACGTCGGCCTCCCCGCGGAGGAGTTCGCCAGCATCATCCCCACCCGCAGCGTCCGCCCGGTGCCCGCCGCCCCTACCACGACCGTGGCCGTCGAGCCGCCCGCCGACGGTCGCCTTCCCACGCCGGACCTGCTCGGCCTCACCCTTAACAATGCCAGGGCCCTCCTCGCCGGCTCCGGCGACGGCATACGGATCGTGAGCGTGGTGGAGGTCGAGATGGAAGGCACGGAGGCCGGAACGATCATCGGCCAGGCACCGGCCGTCGGATCGACCATCCAGCCGGGTGGCTCCATGCTGCTGGAGGTGACCGTGGAGCCTCCCCCGATGGCCAGGGTGGTCGTACCCGAATTGCTCGAACGCGTGCTCTTCACCGTGACCCCAGTCCTCGAATCCCTGGGCCTCGGCTACCAGGTGATCCATGTGGCCGACCCGGACGAGCCGGAGTGGATCAGCGGCCTCGTCTGGTCCCAGGACCCGGCCCCGGGAACGGTCGTCGAGCCGGGAACCGTCATAACCCTCCGGGTGGCACCGTGACCACCCCCGCACCGGTTCGATCGGACGGTCGCAGGTTCGTCGTCCGAACGCTGGTGGGGCTGCTGGCCGTGGCCATGGTGGTGCTGTGGGTCTACGCCTTCCTCCTGGCCCCGTCGGGAAACCCGGATCGACTCCAGGACCGCGCCTGGCCCGAGGCGGCCCAGAAGCGGTGCCTGGAGGCCAGGGCGGTGATCGACTCGCTTCCCAGTGCAGCCCAGGCCACCTCTCCGGCCAATCGGGCCGTCGACCTGGACCTGGCCACGGACGTGCTCGGTGCCATGGTCGCCGACCTGGCCGTGATGCCAGGCGGCATCGACGACGACACGCACCTCGTCGAGATGTGGCTGGACGACTGGGAGGTCTACCTTTCCGACCGACGGGTGCACGCCACCCGGCTGCGGCTGGAGGGCGATGTCAGGCCGCTGCTCACAGCGCTGCCCAGTGGCACCGGCAGCGTCCTGAAGCGTATGAACGGCTTCGCCCGGGTCAACGACATGGAGGCCTGCCTGGACCCTGGCGACGTGTAGGCCCTACCCGGGGGTTCGACACTCAGGTCGTCCGGGAGCCCGGCCACGTGCCGACCGGCCCGACCCCCGGAGACCGGGATACCGGTCTGTTCAGGCCTGGAGGGCCTCGATGGCGTCGAGACGGGCAAGCGCCCGATCGGCCAGGCGGCAGAGGCCCGTATCGGCCCCGAGGGAGGGCAGGTCGGCCACCGCAACCCATCGGAGGGCCTCCGACTCGTGGTTGCCGATCGGCACGGAGCCGGGCGGCGCCAGCACCAGGAACCGGACGTCGTGGTGCTCGTGGGGGTCCTCGGCCGGCGGGTCCACGAGGTGGACGTCCAGGTCGACGGCCGGCTCCACCACCCGCAGCCCGGTGATGCCCGTCTCCTCGACGGCCTCCCGGAGCGCCACACGGGCGAGGTCGGCATCCCCGTCGGCGTGCCCGCCGGGCTGGAGCCAGCGCCGCAGCTTGGAGTGGAACAGGACGAGGATCCGGCGGTCTGACGGATCCACGACCAGCGCCGAGCCCGTCAGGTGCCCGGGACGACAGGTCCGGTCGAGGGGGTCGGCCCGGGTGTCCAGGAGTTCCAGAATCCGGTCCTGCTCCGGACCGACCGGTCCGGCCTCGACGGCGTACCGGGGATCGTGGACCTGTCGTCCGGCCAGGTCGGCCAGGTCGGCGGCCGAGGCAGCCGGGCCGGTGGGCCCGGCACGTACGTCGCGGTCCCCTCTCACCCGCCCAGGTGGGCCCGGATGGCCTGTGGCGGCACCATGGGTTCGTGGTCGCCCACCGACACGCCCACGTAGTACACGGTCGCCGTCAGGACGACGCGGTCCTCCACCCGGACGTCGAAGGCCATGTCGAACGACGTGGTCCCCCACCGCACGACCTCGGCCGTCACCACCAGCTCGTCGTGTACCCCGGCCGGTCCGTGCCAGGTGAGGTCGGCCCGGCGCAGCATCAGCTCCCAGCCGGTGGACTCGAAGTCCGCGTCCAGCGTCCGGAGCCACGAATCGGACACGTCGTCCAGGTACGCCAGGTAGTGGGCGTTGAAGACAACGCCCTGCCGGTCGACCTCGCCGTAGCGAACGCGGATGGTCTGCGTGTAGGCCACGGGTCAGTCGGCGATCCTCTTCGCCTGGGCGGCCAGCCGGTTCACGAACCGGCCCCGCTGCACGGCGACGGGCCCGGGGCCGGCACCGCCCGGCGTGGTCCGCCGCCGTACGGGGGCACCGGGAGCAAGCAGGGCGGCCGCCTCCGGGCCGAGGCGCTCGTCGGCCGACACCAGGTCGACCAGCGAGCCCTCTCCGGCCAGCGCAGCCCGCACCAGAGCCCCCACGACGGCATGGGCGTCGCGGAACGGCGTACCTGCGGCCACCAGGTACTCGGCCAGGTCGATCGCGGCGGCGTACGGGTTGTCGGCCGCGGCGGCCATGCGGTCCGTCCGGAACGCCAGGGTGGACACCATCCCGTCGAGGGCCGCCAGCGTCAGCCTGACGGTGTCGAAGGCGTCGAACAGCGGCTCCTTGTCCTCCTGGAGGTCCTTGTTG
The DNA here is from genome assembly GCA_022452145.1 of Acidimicrobiales bacterium. Lineage (NCBI taxonomy): Bacteria > Bacillati > Actinomycetota > Acidimicrobiia > Acidimicrobiales > Acidimicrobiales bacterium. The sequence goes on from JAKURY010000006.1 coordinate 7,268, forward strand.
TAGGCCATGGGCAGGCCCTTGAGGGTCGCCAGCAGGCCCGTCAGGTGTCCGATGAGGCGCCCTGCCTTGCCCCGCGCCAGCTCGGCGACGTCAGGGTTCTTCTTCTGCGGGAGCATCGAGGACCCGGTCGAGAAGGCGTCGTCCAGGTCCACGAACCCGAACTCCTCGCTGCTCCAGAGGACCAGCTCCTCGCCGATCCTGGAGAGGTGCACGCCCAGGAGGGCCAGGGCGAACAACGACTCGGCCACGAAGTCCCTGTCGCCGACGGCGTCCATCGAGTTCTCGAAGCGCGCGGCGAAGCCCAGGTCTGCGGCGACCGAGTCGGGGTCCAGGGGCAGGGACGACCCGGCCAGCGCACCGGCGCCCAGCGGCGACACGTCGGCCCGGTCGCGGGCGTCCAGCAGCCGGTCCACGTCGCGGGCCAACGCCCAGCCGTGGGCCAGGAGGTGGTGCGCCAGCAGCACGGGTTGGGCGCGCTGGAGGTGGGTGTAGCCGGGCAGGTAGGCGTCGGCGGCCTCGTCGGCCCGGGCTGCGAGCGTGCCCTGGAAGGTGGTGACCAGGCGCGCCAGGTCGCCCAGCTCCCGTAGCGTCCAGAGCCGCAGGTCGGTGGCCACCTGGTCGTTACGGCTCCTCCCGGTGTGCAGCCGGGCGCCGGCGTCCCCGGCCAGCTCGGTGACCCGCCGCTCGACCGCGGTGTGGATGTCCTCGTCGCCGGCAGCGAAGGCGAACGAGCCGTCGGCCATCTCGGCCTCGACGGCGTCCAGCGCCGCGAGGACCGCCTCGGAGTCCACCTCCGACATGAGGCCCACGCGGGACAGCATCCGGACGTGGGCCCGAGACCCGGCGATGTCCTCCCGGAACATCCGCCTATCGAACGGCAGGCTGTCGTTGAGGGCCTGGAGGGCCTCTGCGGGCCCGCCCTCGAAGCGTCCGTGCCAGAGCGTCGCCACGGCCCTATGCCCCCGACCTGGCTGCCCGCCGGGCCAACGTCCTGAGCCTCAGGGCGTTCAGCCTGATGAAGCCCTCGGCGTCGGCCTGGTCGTAGGCACCCTCGTCATCCTCGAAGGTGGCGACGGCCTCGTCGAACAGGGTGTCGTCGGACTCCCGACCCACGACGGCCACATTGCCCCGGTACAGCCGCAGCCGGACGCGACCGTTCACGAAGGCCTGGCTGTGGTCGATGGCCACTTGCAGCATCTCCCTCTCGGGACTGAACCAGAAGCCGTTGTAGACCAGCTCGGCGTAGCGGGGCATCAGCTCGTCCTTGAGGTGCGCTACGCCACCGTCCAGGGTGATCGACTCCATGGCCCGGTGTGCCTTCAGCAGGATGGTGCCACCGGGGGTCTCGTAGGCGCCCCGTGACTTCATGCCCACGAACCTGTTCTCGACGATGTCGGTCCGGCCGATGCCGTTGGCCCCGCCCACCCTGTTCAGTTCGGTGAGCACGGCCGCCGGGGTCATGGGCGTGCCGTCGAGCGCCACCACGTCGCCGTTCTCATACGCCAAGTCCAGGTAGGTGGCCTCGTCCGGTGCCATCTCCGGGCTGACCGACCACCGCCACATCTCTGACGGCGGCTCCTGCCAGGGGTCCTCCAGCGGACCGCCCTCGTACGAGATGTGCAGCAGGTTGGCGTCCATCGAGAAGGGGGACTTCGTGCCCCGCTTCATCTCCACCGGGATTCCGTGCTTCTCGGCGTAGTCCAACAGGCTCTGCCTGGAGCCCAGGTCCCACTCCCGCCACGGTGCGATGATCCGGATGTCGGGCCGCAGTGCGTAGGCGCCCAACTCGAACCGGACCTGGTCGTTGCCCTTGCCGGTGGCTCCGTGGCTGATGGCGTCGGCACCGGTCTCGTCTGCGATCTCGACGAGCCGCTTGGCGATGAGCGGCCGGGCGATCGACGTTCCGAGCAGGTACTCCCCCTCGTAGAGGGCGTTGGCCCTGAACATCGGGTACACGTAGTCCCGTACGAACTCCTCCCGGAGGTCCTCGATGTAGACCTCGGTCACCCCCATGGCCTCGGCCTTGGCCCGCGCCGGCTCGAGCTCCTCGCCCTGGCCCAGGTCGGCGGTGAAGGTCACCACCTCGCAGCCGTAGGTCTCCTCCAGCCAGCGCAGGATGATCGAGGTGTCCAGCCCACCCGAGTAGGCCAGGACCACCTTGTCGACCGCCGTCCGGTCCGTCTCGTCACCGCTCACTTCTCTGCCTGCTTTCGTCAGCCTCGGGCCCTCGTATCCGGATGCACCGGCGCCCACGTATCCACGTCGTTCTCAGAGCCCGGCCAGGGCCCGCAGGGCCGTGGCCAGCTGCTCTCCGGTCGTTCCCTCGGCGGCCACCACCATCAGGGTGTCATCGCCGGCCACCGTTCCGATGGACCCCTCGATCCCCGTCCGGTCCAGGGCCGACGCGACCACGTGGGCCGAGCCGGGCGGGGTCCGCAGCACGACGAGGTTGCCCGAGTACCCCACGTCGACCACCCACTCGCCCATTACACGCCGCAGCTGGTCGATCGGCACGACCCGGTCGGCCGGATGCTCGGGGATGGCGTACATGCTCTCCGCGCCCGGCACCCGTACCTTCACCGCCCCCAGGTCGTCGAGGTCGCGCGACACGGTGGCCTGGGTGGACTCGATGCCCTCGTCGGCCAGGAGGCCCACCAGCTGCTCCTGGCTGGTCACCACGTGGCCGGCCAGGAGCCGCTCCACCCGGTGCTGTCGTTGGTGCTTGCTCACGTGACTCCCCCTACTCCGTGGACCGCCTCGCCCAGCAACCAGGCCAGCAGCCCCCGGGCGGCATGCATCCGGTTGGCGGCCTGCGGCCAGACACGGCTTGACGCCCCGTCGACCACCCCGTCGGTGACCTCCTCGCCCCGGTGGGCGGGCAGGCAGTGAAGGAACAGGGCACGGGGGCCGGCGGCCTCCATGAGAGCCTCGTCCACCCGGAACCCCTCGAAGTCCCGCAGTCGCCGGGCCGACTCCTCCTCCTGGCCCATCGAGGTCCAGACGTCGGTGTAGACCACGTCGACGCCGGCCACCGCGTCGGTCGCCCGGTCGAACTCGGCCACCACCACGCCGGCGGCCGCCAGGCGATCCCGGTCGGCCTCCGGCAGCCGGTAGCCGGGTGGCCCGGCGAACCGGACGTCGGCGCCCAGCATCCCCGCCGCCAGTGCGAGCGACCGGAACACGTTGTTGCCGTCGCCGACGTAGGCGACGGTCCTGCCGGCCACCTCGCCGAGCTCCTGTCTGATGGTCAGTACGTCGGCCAGGGCCTGGAGTGGATGGGCGGCGTCCGACAGCATGTTGACGATCGGCACCAGCTCCTCGCCGGCCATCCGCTCGACCGTGGAGTGGGCGAACACCCGGGCACCAATGCACCCGTGGAAGCAGGCCAGCGTGCGCGTCACGTCCTCGACGGACTCCCTGACGTCCAGGCCGACATCGGCCGCCTGGATGTGGACGGGGTGGCCACCCAGTTGGAATACGGCCATCTCCATGGAGTTGCGGGTACGGGCCGACGGCTTCTCGAACACCAGCGCCATGCCGCGTCCAGCCAGTACCTGTGGCGGCGATGGGTCCACGGCCAGGTCCAGGACCCGGTCCAGCTCTTCGACGGTGAGGTCGTCGACCTCCAACAGGTGCCTCATCGGTTCGCCTCCCCGGCGGCGTCCGCCGCCATGACACCGGCCAGGATCTCGACGCCCTCGGCCAGCTCGTCGCTGGACACCGTGAACGGGGGTGCCAGCCGCAGTGCAGTCGGCGTGACCCCGTTTACCACCAGGCCGGCATCCAGGCACGCCCGGGCCACGTCCGGCGCGGTCCGGCCGGCCAGTACCTCGGGCTGCAGCTCGGCTGCCAGCAGCAGGCCCAGGCCCCTGACACCGGCCACCCCCGGCACGCTCTCCAGCAGCGCCGTCAGCTCGGCGCCGCGCTCGCGTGCAAGTCGGGGTGCGTCGATCTCCTCCATGACCCGGAGTACCTCGCGGGCCGCCGAGGCGGCCAGCGGCTGGCCGGCGAAGGTGGACCCGTGGTCTCCAGGCCCGAACGCCGATGCCACCTCGGACGTTGCCCACACGGCGCCGATGGGCACGCCGTTTCCGAGGGCCTTGGCGACCGTCACGATGTCGGCCCGGATCCCGGCATGGTGGAACCCGAACCAGGCACCGGTGCGACCCAGGCCCGTCTGGATCTCGTCCATGACCAGCAGGATGCCCCGCTCATCGCAGAGCCGTCGGACGCCCCTCAGGAACTCCACGTCGGCCGGGTTGACGCCTCCCTCGCCCTGGAGGGGCTCCAGCAGGATCGCACCGACCGACGGGTCGATGGCCGCCTCGAAGGCCGCCACGTCGTTCCAGGCGGCATGCCGGAAGCCCTCGGGCAGCGGCTGGAAGGGCTCGTGCTTCTCGGGCTGGCCGGTGGCTGCCAAGGTGGCCAGGGTCCGACCGTGGAACGACCTGAAGGCGGCCAGCACGCCGTGCCGACCCCGACCGTGGTACTTCCGGGCCAGCTTCAGGGCCGCCTCGTTGGCCTCGGCACCCGAGTTCTGGAACAGCACCCGACCGGGTTCGGCCTGGTCGGTGCCCGACCGGACCAGCGCATCCAGGCGCTCGGCCACCTCCAGCTGCGGCTCGGTCACGAACAGGTTGGAGACGTGCAGGAGGGTGGATGCCTGCTCTGCCAGGGCTGCCGCCACCCGGGGGTGGGCGTGTCCGAGGCCTGTCACGGCCAGGCCGCAGAGGAAGTCCAGGTACCGCTTCCCGGAGTCGTCGAACAGCTCCGTACCGGCGCCACGGACGAAGGTGACCGGGGGGAGGCCGTAGTTGCCCATGAGCACCTCCGGCCACCGCTCCCGTCCTGTGCCGGCGCTCGTGGCGGTGGTGGTCATACCTGCACCCCGTCCACGCCCCTGCCGTCGGCGGCCACGCCGCCGTCGGGCAGGACCATGGTGCCGATGCCCAGGTCGGTGAAGAGCTCCAGCAGGAGCACGTGGGGTATCCGACCGTCGACCATGTGGGCCGAGCCGACGCCCGCATCCACGGCATCGATGCAGGCCTGCACCTTGGGAATCATCCCGCCGCTGATCGTGCCGTCGGCGCTGAGGTCGGCCAGGCCCGAGAGGTCGATCCGGGAGATCCTGGACGCCGGGTCGTCGGCGTCGGCCAGGAGGCCCTCCACGTCGGTCAGGTAGAGGATCCGCTCGGCTCCCAGGGCTCCGGCCACCGCTGCGGCCACGGTGTCGGCGTTGATGTTGTAGGCCTGTCCGCTCGGGTCAACCCCGATGGTCGAGACCACCGGGATGAGGTCTTCGGCCAGGAGCCGCTCGATGATGGCCGGGTTGACCGACTCGACGTCGCCCACGAAGCCCAGCTCCGGGTCCCGGGCCGAGGCCCGGATCAGCCCGGCGTCCTCCCCGGAGAGGCCCACGGCCAGGGGCCCGTGCCGGTTGATGCCCGACACGATGTCCCGGTTGACCTTGCCGACGAGGACCATTCGGGCCACGTCGAGGGTCTCGGCGTCGGTGACCCTGAGGCCGTCCCGGAACTCCGACACGATGCCCAACCGGTCCATCAGCGCGCCGATCTGGGGACCACCCCCGTGCACCACGACCGGCCTGATGCCGACAGAGTGCATGAGCACGATGTCCTCGGCGAACCGGGCGGCCAGGTCCTCGTCGCCCATGGCACTTCCACCGAACTTGACCACGATGACCGAGCCGGCGAACCGCTGTATGTACGGCAGGGTCTCCACAAGCACTGCGGCGCGCCGTTCAGGCGAGAAGCCCGAGAGAGGGCCTGCGCCCACGGAATCAGACTGGTCCATGTCGTCCTCCACGTCCCTACGAGGTCCGCATGTTCTCGTCGATGTAGGCGTGGCTGAGGTCGGTGGTGACGATCCACGCCGAGCCGTCTCCCTGCCCCAGGTCCACCTCGAGGTCGATCCTCCTGCCCGCCATGTGGGTGGCCAGGGCCATCTCGTCGACCGGCTGGACCTGTTCGGCTGCGTAGACCACCTGGCCGCCGTAGGCGATGGTGATGGTGGCAGGGTCGAAGGCGATGCCGGCAGCCCCCATCTCGGCGGCGATCCGGCCCCAGTAGGGGTCCTCTCCGTACCAGGAGCACTTCACCAGCTGGCAGTTGGCAGTGTCCCGTGCGCCCGTCGCCGCCTCGGCGTCGGAGACTGCGCCGGTGACCGTCAGGAACACCGTCTTGGTGGAGCCCTCGGCGTCGTCGGCCATCTGCACGGCCAGGTCCCGGCAGGCGTCGGCCAGGGCGGCCCCCAGGTCGGCCGTGTCCACCGGTCCGGCCGTCCCCGAGGCCAGCAGCAGGACGGTGTCGTTGGTCGACTCGGCGCCGTCCACGGTGAGGCAGTTGAACGAGACCCCGACGGCGTCCCGTAGCAGGTCGGTGGCCGTGGACGGGTCGACCTCGGCGTCGGTGGTCAGCACGGCCAGCATGGTGGCCATGTTGGGCTCCAGCATGGCGGCGCCCTTGGCCACCCCGCCGACCGTGAACGCTCCCCCCTCGGTTGTCGGGCCGGTGGTCACCGTGGTCCTGGGCACCGTGTCGGTGGTCATGATCGCCCGGGCGGCGGCCAGGCCGCCGTCAACGGTCAGTGCTGCGGCGACCGTCGGGATGGCCGGGGCAATCCGGTCCATGGGCAGTGGGAAGCCGATGAGGCCGGTGGAACAGACCAGGACCTCGTCGGGTGTGCAGCCCACGGCTTCGGCGGTCAGGGCGCACATGGCCTCGGCGTCGGCCCTGCCCGCCGCACCGGTGGCCGCGTTGGCGTTGCCGCTGTTCAGGACCACGGCCGCCGCCCGGCCTCCGGTGGCCGACAGGTGGTCCCGGCAGACCAGGACGGGCGGGGCCGTCATCCGGTTGGAGGTGAACACGCCAGCCGCCGTGACCGGCGTGCCGTCGGCGGTGGCCACCATGGCGAGGTCGTCGGCACCCGAGGCCTTGACCCCGCAGGCCATGCCGGCTGCCACGAATCCGGGCACCGCCGTGACGCTCACGGGTACACCCCTATCGAGGTGAGGCCGGTCGTCTCGTCGAGGCCCAGGACGGCGTTGGCACACTGCACGGCCTGTCCGGAGGCGCCCTTCACCAGGTTGTCGATGGCGCAGATTGCGAGGAGCAGGCCGGTGCGTGGATCCACCCGGGCGGTCAGGTGGGCGGCGTTTGAGCCCAGGGTGGCCTTGGTGGACGGCGACCGCTCGTCGGTGACCACGAACGGCTCGTCGGCGTAGAAGTCGGACAGGATCGCCATGGCGCCGTCGGTGTCCAAGCCGCCGTCAACAGGCCGGGCGTAGCAGGTGGCCAGGATCCCCCGGTTCATCGGAGCCAGGTGGGGGGTGAACAGGACGCTCACCCCGGCGACCGTGGTGCCGTCGGCCAACGTCGAGATTGCCTGCTCAATCTCCGGCGTGTGCCGGTGGCCGAGACCGGATCCGCCCGGACTCCCCACCAGGCCGTATGCCGAGACGTCCTCGTCCACGGCACAGAACGTGGTGTTCGGCTTCGGTGGCCGACCTGCGCCGGACACGCCGCTGGCCGCATCCACGATGATGCCGGCCGTCTCGACGGCGCCGGCCCGCACGAATGGCGCCAAGGCCAGCGCAGAGGCGGTGGGATAGCAGCCGGCGGCGGCCACCAGCCGGGCACCGGCCAGGTCGGACCGGAACAGCTCGGGGAGGCCGTAGACGGCCTCATCGAGCAGGGCGGGTACCTCGTGGTCCTCGCCGTACCACGCCGGGTAGAGGGCAGCGTCCCGGAGCCGGAAGTCGGCGGCTAGGTCGACGACGTGGCCGACCCGGTCGAGGAGCTCGGGCACCAGGGCCTGGGAGGCCCCATGGGGCAGGCCCAGGAATGCCACGTCGCACCCGTCGACCGCCGACGGGTCGGCCGGAGCGTAGGTCAGGTCCGGGTAGTGGGCGGCCAGGCTCGGGTAGAGGTCGGCCACCGCGGTGCCGGCCTGGGTCTCGCCGGTGGCGACTGCCACCTCGAAGTCGGGGTGGCCGGCACAGAGCCGGAGGAGTTCGGCCCCGGTGAATCCCGACGCCCCGATGATGGCGATCCTGCGCATTGGGACAGTATGCCAACTTCTGCATATTGATACAACATTACTATGCAGTGTTATTTATATCTGCAGGTCAGCAACCACTTTGCCCACGGCCTTGCGGTCGGCGATGTCCTGCAGAGCCCGTGGCGCGTCGTCGAAGCCGTACGGCGGGTGGAGCAGCGGATCCACCGCACCCTTTGAGGCCAGGGCGAACACGGAGGCCATCTGACGACCCAGCGACCCGGGATCGCGGGCCAGCGAGGCCCCCCAGTGCACGCCGACCACCGAGTAGTTCTTGAGCAGCACATGGTTGGTCTTCAGCTCGGGGATGCCGGCCACGAAGCCGATCACCAACAGGCGACCATCCCATGCCATGCACCGACGGACCTGTTGGAAGGTCTCGCCCCCCACCGGGTCGTAGGCCACGTCGACTCCCGTACCACCGGTCAGCTCCCGAACCCGCTCGACGAGGTCGTCCACCTCGCGGTGGTCGATCACCTCGTCGGCGCCCAGGCCCGCACATGCGGCCACCTTCTCCGCTCCACCGGCCACCGCGATCACACGCGCCCCTGCCGCCCGACCCAACTGGATGGCCGCCGATCCCACGCCACCTGCCGCCCCGGTCACCAGCAGCGTCTCACCGGCCGCCAGGTGGGCCCGATCGTGGAGGGCGAACCAGGTCGTGCCGTAGTTCATCGGCACCGCCACCGCCTTGGTGGACGGGAGGGCATCGGGCACCTCGAACACCGATCCCTCCGGCAGCACCACCCGCTCGGCGAGGCCCCCACCCAGGGCCACCACCCGCCGACCGACGAGTGCCGGGTCCACCCCGTCGCCGACGGCTGCGACCCGACCGGCCGTCTCGCTCCCGGGCGAGAACGGCAGCGGGGGCTTCACCTGGTACTCGCCACGGCACTGCAGGACGTCGGGGAAGGCCAGGCCGACCGCCTCCACGTCCACCAGCACACGTCCGGGCTCCGGAACCGGGTCCGGCACCTCGTCGAGGACCAGCCGCTCGATCGGATCACCCAGCTCGTGGAGTCGCCATGCACGCATGGCACCGACGGTACCCGTGGGGCCGGTGGCCTCCAGCAGTGGGACGGCCCCAGAGCCGAGCTGCCGCGGTCTCAGCCCCGCAGGGTGGCCGACAGGGCGCCCTGCACGGCGTCGATGCAGCGCTGGCGCACCTCGGCCACCTCGGCATCGGTGAGGGTCCGGTCGTCAGCCTGGAAGCGCAGCGTGAAGGCGAGGCTGCGACGACCCTCGGCCACCGGTGCCCCGCGGAAGACGTCGAACAGGGAGAGGTCGGCTAGCAGATCACCCGCTGCGCCCCGCAGGCACGATCCAACGTCGGCCGCCGCCGTCGTCTCGTCGACCTCGAAGGCCAGGTCGATATCCGACGACGGGTAGCGGCTCACCGACCGGTATGGCCGGTCGCCGTGCGGCAGGCCCAGCAGGATCTCCAGGTCGAGCTCCAGCCAGCCCACGCGCTCGTCCACCCCGAAGGCCTCCAGAACCCCCGGGTCCACCTCGCCGACGTGTCCGACGGCCACGCCGTCCACGTCGATCCGTGCAGTCCGGGTCGGATGCATGCCGGGGGTGGTCTCGGCCACCAGGCGGTAGTCCCTGGCGTCCAGGGCGTCGGCCAGGGCCGAGAACACCTCGACGGCGGCCCCGGCGTCCCGACCGGCAAGAGCCACGGCGAGGTGCTCCCGCTCGTCCGGGAGCGGCTGGACGTCCACGGGGCGGCGGTACACGTGGCCGACCTCGAACACGCCGAGCCCGTGGAGACGGTGGGAGGCGTTGTAGGCCAGGGCCTTGAGGATTCCCGGGCGCAGCGACGCCCGCATGACCGACTCCTCGGCCACCAGCGGGTTGGTGACCGTCACGCCATCGGGTTCCAGGCCAGCCCTCTCGAGGTCACCGGGAGCCAGGAAGGGCACCGGCATGACCTCGTCGAGGCCGAGGCCCACCATGGCGGCCCGCACGGCCCTGCGGTCGGTCTGGTAGGCGGTCAGCGCCCCGGTGACGGCCGACCTCGGCACCGTGCGTTCGATCCGGTGGTAGCCGTGGATCCTGGCCACCTCCTCGACGATGTCTATCTCCGTGGCGCTGTCGAGCCGGAAGCTCGGGATGGCGACGTCCAGGTCGGCACCCCCCTCGCCCGCCGGCTCCGCACCGAACTGGATGGACCTCAGCAGGTCCGCTATGGCGTCGCGCTCCAGGTCGGTTCCCAGCATGGCGTTCACCCGGTCGGTCCGGACCCGGATCGTCTCCCGGACCGGGGTGTTCCCCCGCACGTCGACAACGCCTGGTGCCAAGGTGGCGCCGGTCTCGGCCAGCAGCTCTGCGAAGCGGCGCATGGCCAGGTCGGCCACCTCCGGATCGGCCCCCCGCTCGAAACGGGCCGATGCCTCGCTCCGCAGGCTGAGCCGACGCGACGACGAGGCGATGGTCATCGGATCCCACCAGGCCATCTCGAGGGCCACGCTGGAGGTCGACCCGCCTATCTCCGTGGACGCCCCACCCATGATCCCTGCAATGCTCACCGGCACGTCGGTGGCGTCGGCCACCACGCCATCGCCGGCCGTCAACGTCCGGACCACCCCGTCCAGGGTCTCGATGGCCTCGCCAGAAGTGGCCCGGCGAACCCGTAGCCCACCACCGGCCACGGTGGCCAGGTCGAAGGTGTGGCTGGGTTGGCCAAGCTCCAGCATCACGTAGTTGGAGACGTCGACCACGTTGTTGATGGGGCGCATGCCCAGCGCCGTCAGGCGGTTGGCCATCCACCGCGGCGACGGGCCTATAGAGATGCCGTCCAGCACGCGCACCACGAACCTGCCGCAGAGGTCGGGGTCCAGGATCTCGACCGCCATCCGACCTGTGGCGTCGTCGCCGACCTCTATCGGTGACGGGTCGGGTCGGGTGAACGGCACGCCCTGCCGGGCAGCCAGGTCCCGCGCCACACCTGCCACCGACATGGCGTCCGGACGGTTCGGGTTGACCTCCAGGTCGAAGAGCACGTCGGGACGCAACTCGAGGGCCTCGGTCAGGGCCAGGCCGACGGTGTGGTCGCCGTCCAGCACCAGGATGCCCTCCTGGTCGGAGCCCAGGCCGATCTCCTGTGGCGAACAGAGCATCCCGTTGGACCACTCGCCGCGCAGCTTGCGACGGGCGATCTCCATCCCGTTCGGCATGGTCGTACCTAGGGTGGCGAACGGCACCAGGTCGCCAACTGACATGTTGAACGCCCCGCAGCAGACCTGCAGGGCCTCCCCGTCGCCGGCGTCCACGTCCACCAGCTGGATGCGCTCGGCATCGGGATGGGCACGCAGGTCCAGCACCCGGGCCACGACGATGCCGTCCAGCCCGGAGCCCACGGTGACCACGTCCTCGACGGCGAGGCCCAGCCCGCTGAGCTGGTCGCCGATCTCGGCGGGTGCCCCGTCGACCGGGGCGAACTCCTGGAGCCAGGACAGCAGGACCTTCATCGGCCCCCACCTCCCGTTGGAAGGTGGCCATAGATGCAATGGCGGAGTCGGTTCATCGGAGGAGGGTCGCTGCAGGCCATCAGAACTGCGACAGGAAGCGGTGGTCGTTGCGGAACAGCTCGCGGAGGTCGTCGATACCGTGGCGCATCAACGCCAGGCGGTCCAGGCCGAACCCGAAGGCGAAGCCCGACCACTCCTCCGGATCCAGGCCGCACGCCGCCAGCACGTTGGGATGGACCATCCCGCAGCCCGCCAGCTCCAGCCAGGTGCCGTCCGGACGGCGTATGTCGAACTCGGCCGACGGCTCGGTGAACGGGAAGTACGAGGGTCGGAGGCGGGACGTGAAGTCCCCGCCGAAGTAGGCCCGGGTGAAGGCCTCCAGGGTCCCGGCCAGGTCTCCGAAGGTGATGCCACGGTCCACGACCAGGCCCTCGATCTGGTGGAACACCGGCATGTGGGTGGCATCCGCGGTGTCGCTGCGAAACACCCGCCCCGGCATGATCGAGTAGATGGGCGGCTCGCCGGCCTCCATGACCCGGATCTGGACGGGCGAGGTGTGGGTGCGCAACAGGGTGCTGCCCGGTTCGCCGTGGTCCACGTAGAGGGTGTCGTACATGTCGCGTGCCGGGTGGTCGGGCGGGAAGTTGAGGGCGCCGAAGTTGTGCCACTCGTCCTCGATCTCGGGGCCCTCGGAGACCGTGTAGCCCATCCCCACGAACAGGTCCTCGAGCCGCTCCCAGGTCTGGGTGACCACGTGGCGGTGGCCGAGGCGCCGGCCCCGGTCCAACTCCGTCAGGTCCAGGCGCTCGAACTCGAGCCGAATGGCCCGCTCGAGGGCCTCCAGGTGGGACCTGCGGGCTGCCAGCAGCCCCTCGATCTCGGCACGGACCTCGTTAAGGCGACGCCCGACGGCCTTGCGCTCGTCCACCTCCATGGCCCCCAGGGACCTCCGGGCGGCGGTCACCACCGACTGCTTCCCGAGGAGGTCGGCGTCCACGGCCCGCAGGGCATCCAGGTCGTCGACCGCGGCGATGGCGGTCGCCGCATCGGCGAGGTGCTGGTCCAGGTCGGGGGTCATACGTGGAGTGCGCGGATCGGGAGCGGTCATGGCGACCAACGCAGGCTAGAGGAACCCGTCGGCCCACCCGACGACCGTTTGAGTCTTCCGTGCCGTCCCGCCGTCCGTGGGGTCCGTCCACCGCGGCGCCGGCGTCCGTACCGCCACTTCGTAACTACGCGCCGTCCCCTCGAAGGGAGCGCCCCACCAGGTCGTGCAGTGCCACAGACCCGGCGATGGCCACGTTCAGCGAGTCGACCCCACCGACCGTGGGAATACTCACCACGCCCTCACACGCCCCAACCACCTCTTCGGAGAGGCCGTGGGGTTCGTTGCCCAGCACCAGGGCAACCGGTCCGTCGGTCGACACCTCGGCCGGAGGTATCCCACCGCGCGGAACCGTCGCCCAGCACCCGTACCCGGCACCGCACAGGAGCCGCAGCGCCGTCAGGGGATCGTCCACCAGGGCGAACGGCAGGCGGAAGGTGGACCCGGCAGCGGCCCGGACCAGCTTCGGGTTGTAGGGGTCCACGCCGCCGGCGACCACCACGCCCGTGGCCCCGAAGGCCTCGGCGGACCTGAACAGGGTGCCGGCGTTGCCCGGATCGGAGACCTCGGCCAGGACCAGCAGCGGTCCCGTCGTGGTGGCCAAGTCAGCCGGTTCGGCGTCGTGGAAGGCCACCTCGGCCAGGGCCGGCTGTGGTGACCTGGTGCTGGAGAGGCCCTCGAACACGCCGTCGGGGACGACGAACGTGGCCGCGCCGGACCACCCGGCCCGATGGAGCACCTGGTGGGAGGCCGCCGAGGAGGGCACCACGACCTGACGGACCTCACGACCGGCGTCCAGCGCCTCGGCCACCAGGGAGGGGCCCTCCACGACGTAGGCGGCCTCGTCATGGCGGAATCCACGGTCGCGGACCAGCCGGCGCATCCGCTGGATGCGCGGGTTCCGCCCTGAGACCTCCTCGGTCATCTGGCTGGCTCCACGGTCATCTGGCCGGGAGCCGTGTATCAGGCTGCTTCGGCGGACGTCGCCAACTGAACGAGGGCTGCGAACGCCTCCGGCTCAGCGACCGCCAGGTCGGCTAGGACCTTTCGGTCCACCTCGACGCCGGCGGTCTTCAGGCCGGCGATGAAGACGCTGTAGCTGGTGCCGTGCTGACGGCAGGCGGCGTTGATGCGCTGGATCCAGAGGCGACGGAACTGGCCCTTGCGGGCCCGGCGGTCACCGAACGCGTAGTTGCCCGCGTGCATGACCGCCTCGTTGGCGGACTTGAAGGTCCGGCTCCTGTCGCCGTAGTACCCCTGGGCCTGCTCCAGGATGGCCTTGTGCTTCTTCTTGTTGTGGACGGCTCGCTTGACCCTGGCCATCACGCTCTCCTTGTCGGTTCTGTCGTCGTCGTACGACGGGTGGAAGGTCGGTTCGGTCGGGGACGGGGTCCCCGTGGGTGGCCACCGGACGGTGGCCGCGGGTTCAGATCCCCAACTGCCGGCGTACGGTCGGTGCGTTGGCCGGATCCACATCGCTCTGGCGGGCCAGGCGACGCTTCCGCTTCGGGGACTTCTTCTCGAGCATGTGGCTGATGTAGGCGTTCCGGCGCTTGAGCCGACCGGTTCCGGTCACCTTGATGCGCTTGGCGGCACCACGGTGGGTCTTCATCTTGGGCATATCGTCTACTCCCGTGTCTCGGTCGGTGTCTCGGCCTGTGTCTCGGCGGATGTCTCGGTCGATGTCTCGGCGGATGTCGCTGCCTGTGCCTCGGCCTGTGCCGGGTCGGCGGCAGGAACCTCGGCTGTCTCGGCGACCGGCGCTGCGGCCTGAACCACGGCCTCCCGTCGCTCGGCGGCGGCCTCCCGCTGCCTGCGGGTGCCCTGGCCGGGTACGAGCACCATGACCATGTTGCGGCCGTCCTGCTTCGGGAAGACCTCCACACGGCCCACGTGGTCGACAGCCTCGGCAACCCTGTCGAGGATCCGGCGCCCCAACTCCGGGTGCTGCATCTCCCGTCCCCGGAACATGATCGTGACCTTGACCTTGCTGCCGTCGCCCAGGAACGCCTCGACCTTGCGGGTCTTGGTTTCGAAGTCGCCGGGGCCGATCTTCGGCCGGTACTTCATCTCCTTGACCAGGACGTGGGTCGCCTTCTTCCGTGATTCCTTGGCCCGCTGGGACTGTTCGTACTTGAACTTCCCGTAGTCCATGATCCGGCAGACCGGCGGATCGGCCTTGTCGGCCACCTCCACCAGGTCGAAGCCCATGTCTCCGGCGATGGTCAGGGCATCCGGCAGGGGCTGGATTCCGAGCTGCTCACCGTCCGGCGAGACCAGGCGGACACGCTGGGCACGGATGCGGTCGTTGATCCGTGGTTCCTGATTGCTGGGTGCTGCTATCGGTCGTCACTCCTGTGCGTCACGCGGTGCTCTCCTCGTGAATGGTCGATGGGAAGCGCCGCCCGCCCCCCGAAACGAGGACAAGTCCCCGGAAGGACGACAGGCCCCGAAAACGGAGAAACGGCAGGCGCCGGAAAGCCGACACCCGCCGAGGATGATCCACGCCGCCCTGACGGCACTGGGTGCCGTGGACGTCGCCGATCCGACGAGAAGAAGACCCTGACCCGCTGGACGCGTGCCGGGTGGGGAGGACCCCGCTTTCCCTTCAGTTGTGCACCGTAGGCTAGCGGTCCCACGACGGTCCGGCACCTGCCCCTCCCTGGGTACCGTCCCGACCAGGATCCGACGCTCCCCACGGGAGCTCCCGCCCAGCCAAGGAACCCGCTATGAGCAGCCTCTGGACCCCCGGTGGAGAACACCCGGTCGATCGCCCCGACGAGAATGCGGCGCCGAAGGACGAACCGAGGCTCGAGGATCTGAGCCCCGAGGAACGTGAGCAGGTCGAGTCCATGGCCAGGGAGATGGCCGCGGTACGCGAACAGCTGGCCTCGGTGCCCGCAGCGGTGGTGGTCGCCAACCACCTGATGGGCCTCTACGAGCTGGGGAGCATCCACCTCTCGCAGCAGCCTCCGAACCTGGCCGAGGCCTCGGTGGCCATCGACGCCCTGGGGGCCGTCGTCGACAAGTTGCCCGGGCGGCTGGGTGAAACCGAGGCCACCATGCGAGACGCCCTCCACCAGATCCGCCTCGCCTACGTGGCCGTCGAGAAGGCCGCCCGCGAGGCCGACATGGCGACGGAACAGGCCGGACACGAGGCTGACGTGCAGGACCCGGCTGAACCAGAGCCAGCCGCACAGGACCCGACTGAACCGGAAGCCGCTGTACCCGATGCGACAGGCGGGGACGCAGAAGGGGACTGAACGCCGGGTCCGGCCCGGTGCTGCGTCAGTGGACGATCTTGGACAGCGGGAGTTCGAGGATGTCGGTCGCCCCGACGTCACGCAGGGCGGGTATCAGCACGTTGATCTCCGACTTCGCCACCACAGTCTCCACGGCGAAACCCGCCCCCCGGAACAGCTCGTTCACCGTGGGCGACTTCATGGACGGGATGAGGCCGATCACCTCGTCCAGGTGCTCCGTGGGCACGTTCATCTTGACCAGCACCTTGCCCCGGGCCTCCAGCGTGCCCTGCAAGAGCCGGTGCAGCTGCTCCATGGCGTGGCGCTTCTCGGGGTCGGCATACGAGTCGGCGTTGGCAACCAGCTCGGTGAAGCTTGTCAGGATGGTGTCGATCACCTTCAGCCCAGCCGCCCGTAGGGCCCTACCTGTCTCCGTGATGTCCACCACCACGTCGACGATGTCGGGAATCTTGGCCTCTGTGGCGCCGTAGGAGAGCCTTATGTCGGCCTCCACCCCCCGCTCCGCGAAGAACCGGCGGGTGAGCTCCGGGTATTCGCTGGACACCCGGACGCCCGACGGCAGGTCGGCCACCGACTCCACCGGAGAATCACCGGCGACGGCGACCACGATGCGCACAGGGCGGGCCGTAGCCTTCGAGTAGTGGAGCTCGCCGAGGGAGACCACGTCGCTGCCCGTCTCCTCGATCCAGTCGCGACCGGTGATCCCGATGTCGAACAGGCCATCGGCCACGTAGAAGGGGATCTCCTGGGGCCGGAGGATCCGGACGTCGTCGATGCGCGGGTCGTCGATGGACGCCCGGTAGTCGACCGACGAGCCACGGCTCACCGCCAGGTCGGCGCCCTCGAAAAGCTCGAGCGTCGACTTCTCCAGCGAACCCTTGGGCAGGACCAGCTTCAGCACGGACCGAACCTACCCGCCGGACACCCTGGCCCGGCCGTGGGATTCCGGCCTGCGGGAGACCGGGGCCCGGCCACGGGCTTACGACGGCGGGAGGCCGGAGACAGGCCACGGACCTCCTGCCGACGCGGCGCCCGGTCAGCCGTCGTCGAGCACCAGGTCCAGACGGAGGTCGTCGCCAAGGGCCTCCACGGCCACGAACCGTCCCCTTCGCAGGTCGGCCATGGTCGGGACGCCCGGCCCGGCCAGGAGCGGACGGCCGTCGTCGCCACCCAGCAGTGCCGGCGCCAGGTAGACCACGTAGCGGTCGACCAGCCCGGCGCGGTGGAACCGGCCCGCGACGTCTGCTCCGCCCTCCACCAGCAATTGGAGCACGCCGTCCGAGCCCAGGGCCTCCAGGAGGCCGTCGAGGTCACCGTGGTACTCCTCGGCGGGCAGGACCCGGGCACCGGCGGGAATCGCCCCGAGCACCACACGGCGGGGCGGGGCGGCCGCCTCGTCGACCATGTCCCGGACGTCCAACCGTGGATCATCGGCCCTGACGGTCCCCGCACCCACGCATACCGCGTCGCTGGCGGCCCGTAGCCGATGTACGTCGTGGCGCGCCTCAGCGCCGGTGATCCAGCGACTCGTCCCGTCCGGTGCGGCGATCCGCCCGTCCAGGGTGGCGGCCAACTTCAGCACGACGTAGGGGCGGCCGGTCCGACGGTGGTGGAGGTACGGCGCCAACTGGGTGGCGACCTCGTCGGCGAGCACGCCGACATCCACAGCGAGGCCCGCCTCCCGGAGCCGGTCCAGTCCCCTACCGGAGACCTCGGGATCCGGATCCCCGACGCCGACGACCACCCGGGCCACCCCGGCCCCGATTACGGCGTCGGTGCACGGCGCGGTCCGGCCGTGGTGGTCGCACGGCTCGAGCGTCGTGTACAGGGTGGCGCCGGCCGCGGCCGGTCCGGCCGCCTCGAGGGCCACGCGCTCGGCATGTGACCCACCCGGCGGATGGGTGAACCCGGTGCCCACGATCCGTCCGTCCAGTACCACGACTGCCCCCACCCGCGGGTTCGGGGAGGTACGGCGGTGAGAGGCACCCGCTGCGTCCAGGGCCGCCCGCATACCGCCTTCGTCGTCGAAGACGGTCGGTTCAGCCACCGGTGCCCGACCCCTCACCCGAGGGATGCGGATCGGCGTTGTCGACCAGCAGGCGGACCGCGTGCGGCACGACGTCGACGACGGCCTCGAGGCACTCCACGCATCCCTTCGAGGACCCCGGTGTGTTCAGCACCAGAGCGGTTCCGCAGGTGCCGGCCACCCCGCGCGACAGGCGGCCCAGTGGGTTGGCCAGGCGCATGGCCTCGGCCAGCCCGGGGGCCTGGCGGTCCAGCACGGCCAGGGTGCCCTCCGGCGTCTGGTCACGGGGACCGAAGCCCGTCCCTCCGGTCGTGACCACCAGGCCGTGGAATCCGACGGCCAGCGCCCGGATGGCCTCGGCCACCGCCTCGGTGCCATCTGCGGTCACAGCCGTGTCGACCACGGTCCAGCCCTCGGCCTCACAGCGGTCGACCAGCGCCGCTCCCGACCGGTCCTCACGGACCCCGTGGACTACTCCATCGGACACGGTCAGCACCTTCACGTCCAGGGGAGCCACGTCACCGAGGTGGAGGTCGTCGTGCCCGTGTCCGGCCATGGGGCGAGGGTACCGGAGCGATCCCGGCAGCCCGGGCAGGGTTAGGGTCGCCCGATGGGCGTGGATGCACTGGCCGGCTACGAGATCGGCGCGTTCGAGCACGGCGGCACCAGCCGTACCGTGCTCCGGACCGGGTCCGGACCGGCTGTCATCGTGATGGCGGAGATGCCGGGGATCACGCCCCGGGTCGCCGACTTCGGCCGTCACGTGGCAGCCATCGGATGCACCGCCGTGCTGCCCTCGCTGTTCGGCACACCGGGCAGGCGCCCCACACCCGGCTACCTGATGCGGTCGCTGGCTGGAGGGTGCGTCTCCAGGGAGTTCACCGCCCTGATGCGTCGTAGGACCTCGCCTGTCACCGACTGGCTGCGGGCGCTGGGCGCGTTCGAGCACGGCAGGTGCGGAGGACCGGGCATCGGCGCGGTCGGCATGTGCTTCACCGGAGGCTTCGCCCTCGGCATGATGCTCGACGACCGGATGCTGGCCCCCGTGCTGAGCCAACCGAGCCTGCCCCTTCCCCTGACCGCCCGCCATCGACGGTCTGTGGGCATCTCGGACCGGGACCTGGACGTGGTGAAGGAGCGGGTGGCCGACGGGGTGTGCGTCCTGGGCCTCCGGTTCAGCGAGGACTCGATGGCCCCCGCCGAGCGCTTCGAGCGCCTCGGCGAGGAGCTGGGGGACGGCTTCATCGGCGTGGAGCTCGACTCGTCGCCGGGCAACGCCCACAGGATCTCGAAGCGGGCCCACTCGGTTCTCACGGAGGAGCTGGTGGACGAGCCGGGCCACCCCACGCTCGATGCCCTGGACCGGGTCCTGGCACACTTGGGCGAGCGCCTCCTGAACTGACCGTCGGGTCGAACGCCTGGCCCGGGTCTCAGTCGATCCGGTAGCGGAAGACGGCCATGCCCTCGCTGTCCAGGTCCTGAGGCAGCAACAGGCCACCGGCTCCGTCGTCGCCGTGGGGCCGCCAGGGTCCGCCGACCGCGGCACCGGAGCACAGACCGGTGTGCTCCCGGAACCGCCGGTCCACGCCGGTCGTCTCGGCCGCCGTCAGGGTGCACACGCTGTAGACCAGTTGGCCGCCGGGGCGGACCAGGTCGACCACGGCGCCGAGCAGCGCCACCTGGAGGTCGGCCAACTCGGCGACGTCCGCCTCGCTGGACCGCCAACGGGCATCGGCCCGGCGGCGGAGCACCCCCAGGCCGGTGCACGGGGCATCCACCAGGACCCGATCGAACGAACCCGGACGGAAGGGCGGAATCCGCCCGTCGGCGGCAACGAGCGCCATGTCGTGCCCGAGGCGAAGAGCGTTGTCGCGTACGAGGTTCAGTCGGGTCGGGCGCAGGTCGGCGGCGACCACCGACGCACCGGCGGCAGCCATGGCCGTGGCCTTGCCCCCGGGGGCCGCGCACAGGTCCAGTACCCGCCCGGCGCCCGGGTCGAGGTCCTCGACGACCAGGGCGGCCACCATCTGGGAGGCACGGTCCTGGTGGTAACCGTCGTCGCGGACCACAGCCGGCGCCGGTCGGTTCATGGCGGCCAGCGCCTCCAGCGCCTCATCGCGACCGAGGTCGGCCACCAGGCGGTCCACCAGCCAGTCCGGCACGCTCAACTCGACGCCCGGTCCGGGCCATGTGGGCTCGTACCCGGCAACCCGTCGTAGGACGGCGTTGCAGAGGCCACGGACCCGTCGGGGCGCCACGGCGACCGTCGCCGAGACGGCGGCATGGGCTGGGACGCCGGCCCAGTGCAACTGGTAGGCACCCAGCCTCAGCACGGTGCGCACCTCGGCCTGGACGTCGTCGTGCAGGAAGCGGTCCAACAGGTGGTCGCAGGCCCGACGCATCCGGGTCGTGCCGTAGACGAGTTCGGTCACGAACGCCCGGTCGCGGCGGTCCAGCTCCGAGCGGTCCAAGGCGGCCCGCAACGCCAGGTTGGCGTACGCACCGTCCCGCTCGATCCGCCCCAGCACCTGCAGCGCCAGCCGCCTGGGGTCCTCTGTGCTCACACGCACAACCCTTCGTCGGCGCCAGGCCGGGCGGCGCTCACCTGCCCAGCCGTTCACCGGCCGCTGGCCGGGCACCGCCCAGCCAGGCCGCCGCGTCCATCCGGGAGCGGCTCGCCGGCTGCACCTCGACCAGGCGCAGGGAACCCCCACCGGTGGCCACCAGGTCGCCGACCAGTGCCCCCGGCAGACCGGGCACCGCCACGTCAACGACCTCGGCCCGCCAGACCTTCAGGTCACCGTCCCGGAATGTCGTCCAGGCTCCACCCACCCGCACCAGGCGCTCCAGGTCTGCCGCGGGACGACCCCAGTCCAGCCTCCGGTCGTCCCTGTGCAGCTTGTGGGCATGGGTCACCACGCCCTCCTGGGGCTCCGGTTCGGACAGGCCGCCGTCCAGGGCATCCACCAGCAGTCGGGCCCCGAGTACGGCCAGGCGTGCCCTCAGCCCGTCGGCTGTGTCATCCGGGTCGATGGGCACCTCCACGCGGGCGTGGACCCCACCGGTGTCAAGGCCCTCGGCCACGGTCATCAGGCAGACACCGGTCATCTGGTCGCCGGCCAGCAGGGCCCGTTCCACCGGAGCGGCCCCCCGCCACCGGGGCAACAGGGAGAAGTGCAGGTTCACCATCGGTACCTGCCTCAGTACCTCCACACCTATGATCCGGCCGAAGGCGACCACCACGCCAAGGTCGGCACCGCAGCCGGCCACCGCATCCAGGTCGTGGGCCACGGGGAGGCCCAGGTCTGCGGCCAGGGCGCCCACCGGGGTGGGGGTTGGAGCCGAACGCCGCCCACGACGCCGCTCGGGCGACGTCACGACCAGCACCACCTCGTGGCCCGCATCGTGCAACGCGGTCAACGGCGGTACGGCCACCTCGGGGTTCCCCAGGTACACCAGCCGCCCGGGATGCGCCGGAGGCGGCGCGATCAGGGCAATCGCAGGCCCCCGTCCGACGGCCCGCCCGCCGGGGAGGTTGCCAGGCGGGACATGGTCATCTCCCGCAGGGTCCGCCTGGCCTCGCGACGCCGGTCGTCATCGAGGTGGTCGATGAGGAGGATCCCGTCCAGGTGGTCGATCTCGTGCTGAAAGAGGCGGGCCTCGACCTCGTCGGCCTCGATCGAGACCTCGTTGCCGTCGAGGTCCCGGCCCACGAGGTGGATCCGCTTCGGCCGGACGATCTCCCAGAACAGGCCGGGCACCGACAGGCACCCCTCCTCGTAAGCCCATTCGCCGTCGGACTCCATGATCCGCGGGTTCAGGATCACGCCGGCCCCGTCGCCGTGGTCGTAGACGAAGAAGCGCTTCTGGACCCCCACCTGCGGCGCGGCCAGGCCGATCCCCAGCGCCTCGTACATGGTGGTGAACATGTCGTCGGTGAGTCGCACGAACGCGGCGTCCACGTCGGTCACGTCGGTCGCCGGCCTGCGCAGGACCGGATCGCCGATCACTCGGATCTGGTGGGGCGCCACACCGCAAGGCTACCGTCGGAGCCATGGAGGCCCGATTGCCAGACCCCGGCTCGTCGGGTGAGTGACGGCCAGTACTGGACCGACAGTCCCGGCGTGGCCTCCCGGCCGTCCGAGGTGGACCTCCTGCTGCCCGATGTCGACCTCCGTCTGACCACCGACCGCGGCGTCTTCTCTGCCGACCGGGTGGACCGGGGCACCCGGTACCTGCTGCTGGAGGGGCCGGACCTCCCGACCGGACCGGTGGACCTGCTCGACCTCGGCTGCGGTTACGGCCCGATCGCCTGCACGTTGGCCTCCCGTCGCCCCGAGGCCCGGGTGTGGGCCGTCGACGTCAACGAGCGGGCCCGCGACCTCTGCCGGGCCAACGCCGCTGCCGCCGGGCTGGCCAACGTAGAGGTGGCGGCACCCGACGACGTACCGGTCGACGTCCGCCTGGCTGCCATCTGGTCCAACCCCCCGATCCGCATCGGCAAGCCGGCGCTGCACGACCTGCTGACCCGGTGGCTGGACCTCCTGACCCCCGACGGCACGGCCCACCTCGTGGTCCAGCGGCACCTGGGAGCCGACTCGTTGGCCCGCTGGTTGGACGACCGGGGATGGGCCACCGAACGGCGTGGCTCCCGCAAGGGCTTCCGGCTGCTGGACGTGGCCGCCCGGGCCGAGCCACCGACCGGCGCAGCGGCGGACGGCGCCACGTGAAGAACCTGGACGGCACCGGGCTGAAGCGCCTCCACCGTGACTGGCGACGCCGCCGCGAACCTGAGGTGGCACTCCTGCTGGACAGCGTGCAGACCCCCTACAACGTCGGCGCGATCCTCCGCACGGCGGCCGCCTACAGGGTGGCCCACCTCTGGCTTGCCGGGGCTACGGCCCCTCCCACGCATTCCAAGACCGCAAAGACGGCGCTGGGCACGGGCCGCTACCTGACCTGGACGATCTGTGAGGACGTGTCCGACGCGATCGACGGGATCCGGGCCGCCGGCTACGGGCTGGTCGGCGTGGAGCTGGCCGACGAGGCCGTGCCGATCCACGAGATCCGGCTACCGGAGAAGGCCTGCCTGGCACTCGGGCACGAGGAGCGGGGACTGTCGGCCACCACACTCGCCGCCTGCGACGCCGTGGCCTTCATCCCGCAGCTCGGCAGGGTCGGCAGCCTCAACGTCGCCACCGCTGCCGGGATAGCCCTCTACGAGCTGAACCGCCGGGGCTGGTGAGGGTCGGGCTCAGGCCCGCAGTGGATCCACCTCGAGGCGGAGGCGACCCGGGGGACGCTCCACGGCGAGGAGTGCGTCGGACAGCCGGTCGTGGTCGGGGGCCCTGACCAGCCAGGCACCGTCCCTCGGACCCATGACGTCCATGCCGTCCGCCTGTGCGAGGTGGGCCATGAACTCCGGGGCGGCCGCGCCGGAGATCCGTGCCAGGGCCGCGAAGGGCGGCAGGCCCAGCACCGACCGGCGGTCGCGCTCGGCGGCGACCAGGGCGGCCGGGTCCGCGTGCAGCACAGCCTGGAGCACCTCGTGGCCCGGCTGTCGGGTCTGCACCACGAGGCGCCCACCGTCCGACCGGTGCCCCAGCAGCCGGGCGGCACGGATCAGGAGGGCCATGGCCTCTTCAGCGGCCCGCATCCTCGGCGCCAGGAGTTCTTGGTCGAACTCGAGGAACACCACCCGGGCCACGCGCCTCTGGATCCGGTGCAGGACGGCCTCTGTACCAACGAACACCGACGCTCCCGCTCCGTCCAGCAGGGCGGCATCGGTCTCGGCCGTCACCTCCACAACCGGTCGGCCGGCCAGGGCCTCCAACTCCTCGCGGACCCTCGCCACGCCCGCACGCAGGTTCCGGAACCGGGTCGCGCCGCAGGAATCACAGACCACGGGCCGACCATGATCGTCGCCCATAGGACAGCGCAGGCGGTCGTCCACGTCCTGGACCATCGGCACCCGGTGCTCTTCGCAACGCGCCAGCTCACCGCACCCGTCACAGGCCAGCAGGCGTGACCGCCCCTTCCGGTTTAGGACGCAGACCACCGGGTCGCCGGCCTCGCCACGGAGCATCGGCACCAGCGTCGGGGAGAAGAGCCCCGAGCGGACCGGATCCTCCATGCGGCGGTCGACGAGGTCGACCACCGGCCAGCCGGCCCGTTCCTCGACCCTGGACGGGGCAAGCAGGCGCCCAGAGCCGAGGGCCTCCAGAGTCGGGCTGGCCGAGGCGAGGACGCATGGGACCGCGGCCCGTCGGGCCCGCTCGACGGCGAGGTCCCTGGCGTTCCACGTCGGCGTCCGCTCCTCCTGGTAGGCCTCGTCGTGTTCGTCCAGAACCACCACGGCCCGCAGGTCCCGGACCGGCGCCAGCGCGGCGGCCCGCGAACCCACCACGATGCCGCCGGCGGCCGCCTGCGCCCAGTCCCTCGGCATCGTGGACACCGGTATACCGGCCCGACGGAGCCGCACGGCCAGCCGAGCGGCGCCAGCCGAGGTGGGAACGAGGACCAGAGCGTCGCCTCGGCGGGCGGCGGCCATCACCAGCGGGACGGGATCCGTCGCCGGTGGCAGGCGGACCACCGTCGGGGCGCCGTCGGGGGTCGGCTCCAGCGCACCGTCCATCCATCGGGCATCGGCGTCGGGCACGACGGTAGGCGCCGGAGGTGCCGGAAGGACCTCCACCACGGTCGGTGGCGACCCGGTGGCCAGGAAGCCCACCACCGGGCCCACCCAGCGTCGGGCGGCCCACCGGCTCAGGTCGATCAGCTCCGGCGACGGACCCAGCCCGCTCAGGCGGGCCAGCGGTCGCAGGTCCACGCCCTCCGGTGGGACCACGTGGTCCTCCACGACCCATCCCCCGACCCTCCGGCCACCCAGCACGACCCGGACCCTGCTCCCCACCCCCAGGCGTCCGGCACGCCCGTCATCCTCCCAGGAGGTGGGGACCAGGTAGTCGAAGTCCCGGGCCACGGCCGCCACGTCGGGCACGACCCGGACCACCCGACCGGGAGCGTCGGTCCCGTCCTCGGCCGTAGCTTCGTCGCCGGTGGCGACATCGGCAGCAGCGTCCCCACCGGTGGCGACATCGGCAGCAGCGTCGTCGGGAGTAGCCGTCGACAGGCCGACGTCGTCGAGGTCGAGGCGACCCTGGTCGGCAGCCCCGCCGGTCACTCCGGGCGCCGGTTCAGCCCAGGCCGAGGGCGGACCGCACGTCGTCGACCCGGTCGGTCGACTCCCAGGGGAACCCGGGTCTTCCGAAGTGCCCGTAGGCGGCCGTTTCCCGATAGATGGGCCGCTTCAGCCGCAGGTCCCGGATGATGGCCGCCGGACGCAAGTCGAAGACATCCTGCACGCAGGCCGAGATCTTCTCCGGGTCCACCGCCTCGGTGCCGAACGTGTCGACGAGGACCGAGACGGGATGGGCCATGCCGATGGCGTAGGCCACCTGGACCTCGCACCTGGTGGCGGCACCGGCCTCCACCAGGTGTTTCGCCACCCAACGGGTGGCGTAGGCGGCCGAGCGATCGACCTTGGACGGGTCCTTGCCGGAGAAGGCGCCGCCACCGTGGCGGGCCATCCCGCCGTAGGCGTCCACGATGATCTTGCGACCCGTCAGCCCGGTGTCTCCGACCGGGCCACCGATCACGAACCGGCCGGTCGGGTTGACGTGGACCTCGTAGTCGTCGTCGGCGAAAGCCGCCGGTATGACCGGCCGGATGACCTGCTCGATGAGGTCCGGGCGGATCATCGAGTCCCGGTCGATCCCGTCGTTGTGCTGGGTCGAGACGAGCACCTTGCGCAGTCGGACCGGCCGGTTTCCCTCGTAGTCGAAGGTGACCTGGGTCTTGGCGTCCGGACGCAGGTACGGGATGGTCCCGGCCTTGCGGACCTCGGCATGGCGTTCGGCCATGCGGTGCGCCACGTGGATGGGCAGCGGCATGAGCACGTCGGTCTCGTCGCAGGCATAGCCGACCATCATCCCCTGGTCGCCGGCACCCTGGCGATCCAGCTGGTCGTCCCCGCCCGAGAGCCCTGACCTCACCTCTTCGGAGTCGTCGATGCCGCGGGCGATGTCGCTGGACTGGGAGTCCAGGGCGACCATGACGCCGCAGGTGTGGCCGTCGAAGCCGAAGTCCTCGCGGTCGTAGCCGATCTCGCAGATCGTGTCGCGCACGGTCTGGGGGATGTCCACGTAGCCGTCGGTGGTGACCTCGCCGGCCACCACGACGAGTCCCGTGGTGATCATCGTCTCGCAGGCCACCCGACTCTCGGGGTCGTTGTCGAGCATGGCGTCCAGGACGGCGTCCGAGATCTGATCGGCCATCTTGTCGGGATGGCCCTCGGAGACCGACTCCGAGGTGAAGGTCCAGTTCCTGCTCACGTGCTGTCTCCGTTCGGGAACCGGTTCGTTCCGTGGACTGTCAGTGCGGCGTCGAGCACCAACCGTGCCACCTCCCGCTTGTCGGCCAGCGGCACGTCCAGTGCGCCGCCCTCGGCATCCAGGATCACCACGGCGTTCGTGTCGTGGTCAAACCCCGCCTCGGGAGTTGACACGTCGTTGGCCACGATGAGGTCTATGCCCTTGGCGGTCAACTTCGCCGCGGCATTCTGGCGCAGATCGCAGGTCTCCGCGGCGAACCCCACCAGGACCTGCCCGCGTGTCCTGGTTCTCCCCAGCTCGGCCAGTATGTCGGCGGTCGGCTCAAGCAGTATCTCCGGCGGCCCGCCGTCCTTCTTGATCTTCTCGGTCGCCACATCGACGGGACGGAAGTCGGCCACCGCTGCGGCCATGAGGACGATGTCGGCGTCAGCGGCCCTGGCGACGACAGCGTCGGCCATCTCCGCTGCGGTATCCACCGCCGTGACCTCGATGCCGGGTGCTTTCGGCGCCCTGTCCGGCCGGGTGGTGACGCAGCGCACCGTGGCCCCCCTGGAGGCCGCCTCGACGGCCAGGGCGTGCCCCTGCTTGCCCGAGGACCGGTTGCCGATGAAGCGCACCGGGCAGATCGGCTCGCGGGTCCCACCCGCCGTGACCAGCACGGTCATGCCGGCCAGGTCACCACCATCGGTTCCCCGGGTGGCGCCCAGGATGCGTTCAGCGGCCTCCACCACGTCGGTCGGATCGGCCATTCGGCCCGCTCCGACATCGCCGCCGGCCAGACGCCCGTCCCCAGGACCGACCATGGTCACGCCACGTCCGGCCAGGACCTCGACGTTGTCCTGAACCGCCGGCTGCT
Organism: Acidimicrobiales bacterium; assembly: GCA_022452145.1. NCBI lineage: Bacteria > Bacillati > Actinomycetota > Acidimicrobiia > Acidimicrobiales > Acidimicrobiales bacterium. The sequence goes on from JAKURY010000006.1 coordinate 34,457, forward strand.
CCCACATCTCGGTGTGCATGGCCGGACACACGATGACCGGCGCCCGGGTGGCCAGCAGGGTGGCGGTGAGGAGGTCTCCCGAGCGTCCCATCCGGTAGTCGGCCAGCAGGCGTGCGGTGGCCGGACACACGATGACCAGGTCGGCTCCCTGGCCCAGCCGGGTGTGCGGGATCGGATGGGGTTCGTCCCACAGCGAGGTCTGGACGGGCTCAGAGGCCAGGGCGTCAAAGGTGGCCCGACCGATGAAGTGCAGGGCACCCTTCGTGAGGACCGGAGCGACGTGTGCACCGGCGTCGACCAACCTGCGGCAGACCTCGACCGCCTTGTAGGCGGCGATGCCACCGGTAACCCCAAGGACGATTCGGCGTCCGGCGAGTGATCCCATGGTGGTTGCCCCGGAGGGCCAGGGCTCAGGCGCCCTCTTCGCCCTCGACCTCACCCGAGGGCAGGTCGTCGCCGTCCTGGCCGGCCAACTCTGCGTCTGTGGCATCGAGCATCGTGTCGATGTCCTCGACCTCCTCCGGCGGCTCGATCGCCTCGATCTTGCCTGCGGCCAACTCCTCGAAGGCGATGGAAAGCGGCTTGCGGGACGTGGAGGTCACCTGCGGCGGGATGGATGCCCCCAGGCCCTCGCCCAACTGGCCGAAGTAGGAGTTGATCTGGCGTGCACGCTTGGCACTCACCGTCACCAGGCGGAACTTGGAATCGGCGGTCTCGAGGAGGCCCTCTATCGCCGGGTTGACCATGCTGTCGTGACGTGGCACTTGGATCCTCTTCGTTCCTCTGGGTACCGGTTCAGGTGACCTGGACTTCCGCCCGGAGGCCCCTTCGGGGTTGTCTGCGAACGGGCCGACGCGGGCCACCACGGTACCAGCGGCACACCCCTAACCCTCGAGCGACCCGGCCCCCTGGAGGGCGGCCTGGCCGCTCCGGCCGATCAGCCGGAGGCTGACCGGTAATCGTCGATGAGGCCCGCTATCACCGTCACGGCAGCCTCCAGGTCGTCGTTCACCACCCGCCCGTAGCCCAACCCTGCAGCCTCCCGCCGTTCCCGGACCGCCTCGGCGACCCGGTCCTCGGCGCGTGCGGCGTCGTCCCCGCGACCCAGCAGGCGACGCAGGAGCTCGGCATCGTCAGGAGCGTCCACGAACAGGCACAACGCCCCGGGCAACTTCTCCAGGACCTGTCTCCCACCAGCCACGTCGATCTCCAGCAGGAGGTCGCGCCGGTCGTCGGGATCCGGCGTCGGGGTGCCGTACAGGCAGCCCAGGAACTCGTTCCACTCCAGGAACCCGCCCTCCTCCCTGCGGGCCTCGAAGGAGGCCCGGTCCACGAACAGGTAGGCGTCCGGCTCCTCGTCGACGCGTCGCAAGCGGCTCGTCCAGGAACGGCTCAGGGCCAGGTCGTCGTCCCGTTCGACGAGGGCCCGGGCGATCGTGCCCTTGCCGGCACCCCCCGGGCCCGAGAGAACCACGACCAGAGGAACCCGGTGTCGGGGATCCTCCCCCACCGGCCCAACCCCCGTCGGGTGGTCGGGGTCAGCCGAACCGGGCGACCAACTCGGCCCGCTGCTGGGTTCCGAGGCCGCGCAGGCGACGGCTCTCGCTGATGCCGACCTCTTCCATGGTCCGACGCGCCTTCACCTTGCCCAACTTGGGCAGGGACTCCAGGACGGCCAGCACCTTCATCTTGGCCAGGATCACCTCGTCGTCGGACCGGGCCAGGAGCTCGGACATCGATATCGATCCCATCTTGAGGAGGTTCTTCATCTCGGCCCGAACCCGTCGGGCCTCGGCCGCCTTTACAAGGGCGGCCCGTCGCTGTTCATCTGTGAGTTGAGGTAGTCCTGCCATGCGCCGGACCCTAGTAGGGGTCGAGACGTCGGGTGGGACTCTCCGAATGGATGCCCATGCCACCAGGTGCGGGACCCTCCGGCAGAAAGCTCACACCATCAGGTTGTCGACGATGGCCGAAGCGGCCGCCGTCGGGTCGTCGGCCGCGGTGACGGCCCGACCCACCACCAGGAGGTCGGCCCCGGCGGCCAGGGCGTCACGGGGCGAGGCCACCCGGGCCTGGTCGTGGGTGGCCTCCCCGGGCATCCGGATCCCCGGAACCACCCGTACCAGTCGGTCGGACCACGGGTCGGTGGCGGCGAGGTCGGGGGCGGCACACACGATCCCCTCGCACCCGCTGGCCGCCGCCAGCTCGCAGCGGGCACCCAGGACGTCGCCGCCGGCCACCTCGTCGCTGGTCAGGACGGTGACCCCCAGTGCACCGGGTGTCGCCACCCCGGCTGCGACCGCTCCGACGGCCAACCCCTCGACGGCCGCCCGCAGCATCGGCCCGCCTCCCGAGGCGTGCACGGTCACCCAGCGGGCGCCCAACGCCCCCAGCACCCGGGCGGCACTGCCAACCGTGTTGGGGATGTCGTGCAACTTCAGGTCGCAGAACACGTCGAATCCGGCCTCGGCGAACGAGGTGACCGCCTCGGGGCCGGCCGCCGAGAACAGCTCCAGGCCGACCTTCACCGTGCCGAACCAGGGGGCCAAGAGATCGGCCGTCCGGCGGGCTGCCACCAGGTCGTCCACGTCCAGCACCAGGCACAGCCGGCGCCGGACCTCCTCGGGCACCTCGTGGTCAGCCACGGGCCCCTCCCACCATCTCGTCCGGCACCTGCGTGGCGTCAGCCATGCGCCGCTCCGATCAGCTCCTCCAGCCGTGACACCCCGTGGCTGTCGCACCAGCGGCCCAGGTCGCGCAGGATCCGGGCCGGAGCCCGCGGATCGGCGAACGTGGCGGTCCCCACCTGGACGGCTGATGCGCCGGCCAGCAGGAACTGCACGGCATCGACTGCGCTGGCCACCCCCCCGACGCCGATGATGGGTAGATCCGGGAGGGCCTCCCGGGTGTCGAAGACGGCCCTCACGGCCACCGGCCGGATCGCTGGCCCACTCAGGCCGCCCCGCCCGGCTCCCAGGAGGGGTCGCCGTGACTCCGTGTCGATCACCATGCCCAGCACAGTGTTGGCGACGGTCACCGCTTCGGCGCCCGCACCGGCGGCGGCGGCCGCGATGTCGGGGAGTTCAGGCGTGTTCGGGCTGAGCTTCGCCCAACAGGGTCGCCGGGCAGCCGCGGCAGCGGCCACCACCTCGGCTGTGGCCGTACCGGAGTGGGCGAACAGCGCCCTCCGGTCCTCCAGGTTGGGGCACGATGCGTTGACCTCCACTGCCACCACCTCGGCCGGGGCATCGGCCAGCAACTCGGCGGCCCGGGCGAACTCGTCGACCCTGCGGCCCCAGATGCTGACCACCACCCTGGCCCCCGTAGCCACCAGCCCAGGTAGGTCGTGTTCCAACCAGGCCTCGACGCCAGGCCCCTGGAGCCCGACGCTGTTGAGCATTCCGGCCGGCGTGGCGTGCACACGGGGTGCCGGGTTGCCGTCCCACGCCTGGACGTGGAGGGACTTGACCACCACGGCGCCCAGCGATGCCGGGTCCAGGTGGTCGGCCAGCTCGTGGCCGTGGCCCGCTGTGCCCGAGGCGGTCAGGACGGGGTTGGGGAGGACCAGCGAACCGATACGCGTTGTCAGGTCGACGGCCGGGCGACCGCTCCCTCCTGGGTGCCGGAACCTCACGGGAGCGCTCCCTCCGGAACGGCCACCACACCCTCGTGGTACTCCTGCAGGGTCCGCACGGCAAGTGGGAAGCGGCGCCAGTCGGCCAGCCCGCGGGCCGCGGCCAGGGCTGCGTTGGCCGTGGTGAGAAGCGGTATTCCCCCAGCTCCGGCCGCGGCACGGATGTGCTCGCCGTCGGCCCGCGGCCCCCGACCCCTGGGGCTGTTCACCACCATCTGCACGGCTCCCGACCGGATCAGCTCCACGGCGTCGGTTCCGTCCTCGCCCAACTTCGCCACCACAGTCGAGACCGGCACGCCGTTGGCGACCAGGTGATCCGCCGTGCCGCTGGTGGCCACTATCTCCAGCCCCAGGTCCACCAGGCCCCGGGCGGCTTCGAGGCCGACCGCCTTGTCCCGGTCGGCCAGGGACATGAACACCGTTCCCGAGTCCGGCAGGGCGCCACCCGCCGAGATCTGCGACTTCGTGAAGGCCAGGCCCGTGGTCATGTCGATCCCCATGACCTCGCCGGTGGACCGCATCTCGGGACCGAGCACCGGGTCGGCCTCCGGGAACCTGTCGAACGGCAGCACCGCCTCCTTGACCGCCACATGGTCGCCGGCAACCCGTTCCCGCAGCAGCCCCTCGGCGCGTAACTCGGCCAACGTGGCGCCCATCATCACCCGGCTGGCCACCTTGGCCAGCGGGACGCCGGTGGCCTTGGCCACGAACGGCACCGTCCGCGAGGCGCGCGGGTTGGCCTCGATCACGTAGACCTCGTCGCCCTTGACCGCGTACTGGACGTTGATGGGCCCCCTGACGTCGAGGGCCGCCGCGATGGTCCGGGTGTGGTCCTCGATGCGGCCCACCACCGCCGCCGACAGGTGTGGCGGCGGGATGACGCAGGCGCTGTCGCCGCTGTGAACCCCGGCCTCCTCGACGTGCTCCATGACCGCACCGATGACGACCTCGCCGGTGTGGTCCCGGATGGCGTCGACGTCGACCTCCGTGGCGTCCTCCAGGAACCTGTCGACAAGCACCGGCCGCTCGGCCGACAGGCCGCCCTCGATGCCGAGGCTGCCGAAGCCACTCAACTCCGCCATGGCCCGCATCATCTGGGCGTCGTCGTAGACGATCTCCATCCCCCTGCCACCCAGCACGTAGGACGGGCGGACCAGCACCGGGTAGCCGATGTCGCCGGCGATGGCCAGCGCCCCGGCCGTGTCGACGGCGGTACCGCCCGGCGGCTGCAAAATGCGCATCTCAGCGCACAGGGCGTTCCACTGCTCGCGGTCCTCGGCCAGGTCGATCGAATGCGGGCTGGTCCCGGCGATCAGGTCAGGGGGCAGCGTCGACGCCAGCTTCAGCGGCGTCTGGCCGCCGAGCGACACGATGACGCCGACCGGCTGCTCGGCGTCGATGACGTTGGCCACGTCCTCGGCTGTCAACGGCTCGAAGTACAGGCGGTCGCTGGTGTCGTAGTCGGTCGACACGGTCTCCGGGTTGCAGTTCACCATGATCGTCTCGAACCCGGCGTCCCGGAGGGCGAAGCTGGCGTGCACACAGCAGTAGTCGAACTCGATGCCCTGTCCGATCCGGTTGGGGCCCGAGCCGAGGATCATCACCTTGGGCCGGTCGGACGGCCGGACCTCATCCTCGTCCTCCCAGGCCGAGTAGTGGTAGGGCGTCTCGGCGGCGAACTCGGCCCCGCAGGTGTCGACCGTCTTGTAGGTGGGACGCACCCCGGCCGCCTCCCGGGCAACCCTCACCTCGTCGGCCTCCCGACCCCAGATGTAGGCCAGCTGGGCGTCGGCGAACCCCAGGCGCTTGGCCCGTCGCCAGTCGCCGCGGCCCATGGCGTCCAACCCCAGGTCCTCAAGGTGCAGGCGCTCCTCGCTGATGGACAGGATCTGGTCCAGGAACCACGGGTCCACCTTCGTGGCCTCGTGCACAACCTCCAGCGGTACGCCCCGCCGGAGCAGCGCCTCCAACTGGGTGACCCGGCCCGGGGTGGGGACCGCGGCGGCAGCCAGCAGGGCGTCGTCACCCATCTCGTCCAGCACCGCCTCGGCAGGGTCGCCGTTTAGGCCCAGCCGCCCGTTCTCCAGCGAGCGCATACCCTTCTGCAACGACTCGGGGAAGGTCCGGCCGATCGCCATGACCTCGCCCACGGACTGCATCGAGGTGCCCAGCACGCCCGATGTGCCCGGGAACTTCTCGAAGGCCCAGCGGGGGACCTTGGTCACCACGTAGTCGATGGTCGGCTCGAACGCCGCCGGGGTCTTCTCCGTTATGTCGTTGGGGATCTCGTCCAGCGTGTAGCCGACGGCCAGCTTGGCGGCAATCTTGGCGATCGGGAAACCCGTGGCCTTCGATGCCAGGGCCGACGACCGGCTCACCCGGGGGTTCATCTCGATGATGACCTGCTCGCCGGTCTCCGGGTGCACGGCGAACTGCACGTTGGAACCGCCGGTCTCGACCCCGACCCGGCGGAGGCAGGCGAAGGCGGCGTCCCGCATCTCCTGGTACTCCACGTCGGACAGCGTCTGGGCGGGAGCCACGGTTATCGAGTCGCCGGTGTGTACGCCCATCGGGTCCAGGTTCTCGATGGAGCAGATGACCACGCAGTTGTCGGCAACGTCCCGCATGACCTCCAGCTCGTACTCCTTCCAGCCGGCGATCGACTTCTCGATCAGGATCTCCGAGATCGGGCTGGCCTCCAGGCCGGCCGCCGCCACCGTCTCGAACCCGGCGGTGGTCGCCGCCATCCCGGTGCCCCTACCACCCAGGATGTAGGCGGGGCGGATCACCACCGGTAGGCCGATCCCGTCGATCACCCGGCGGGCCTCGTCCATCGTGTGGGCGATGCCGGAGAGCGGCACGCTCAGGCCGATCTGCTGCATGGCCTCCTTGAACCGTCCGCGGTCCTCGGCCGTGGCTATGGCCTCGGCGTCGGCGCCGATCAGCTCCACCCCATACTCCTCGAGCACCCCCGCCTCGACCAGCTCCATGGCCAGATTCAGGGCCGTCTGGCCTCCCAGGGTGGGAAGCAGCGCGTCGGGCCTCTCCCTGGCGATCACGGCCTCCAGGACGTCCAGGCGGAGGGGCTCCACGTAGGTGGCGTCGGCGAAATCCGGGTCGGTCATGATGGTCGCCGGGTTCGAGTTGACCAGGACCACCCGGTAGCCGTCGTCCCGTAGGACACGACAGGCCTGGGTACCCGAGTAGTCGAACTCGCATGCCTGGCCGATCACGATGGGGCCCGAGCCGATGAGCAGGATGCTGGCGATGTCGTCGCGGCGCGGCATCAGCCCCGCCCTCCCGCCGGACCGCCGACGCTCTCCATCATGTCCTCGAACTCGGCGAACAGGTACCGGCTGTCGTGGGGACCCGGGCCGGCCTCCGGGTGGTACTGCACGCTGAACGCCGGAACGTCGCTGCAGCGGATGCCCTCGACGGTCTGGTCGTTGAGGTTGACGTGGGTGATGACGGCAGACGGGATCGAACCCTCGGCCACGCAGTAGTTGTGGTTCTGGCTGGTTATCTCCACCTTCCCGGTGGCCAGGTTGCGGACCGGGTGATTGCCGCCGTGGTGTCCGAACGGCAGCTTGAACGTCTCGGCGCCCAGCGCCCCGGCCAGCAGCTGGTGGCCCAGGCATATGCCGAAGATCGGTACCTCTCCGAGGAGGGCCGTGATGTTCCCGCGGATGGCGGCCAGCGGCCCTGGATCACCGGGACCGTTGGACAGGAACACGCCGTCGGGAGCCATTTCCAGCACCTCGGTGGCCGGTGTCGAGGCGGGTACCACGGTCACCTCGCCGAGGCCGGAGAGGTGCTTCAGGATGGTCGCCTTGATGCCGAAGTCGTAGGCGACGATCCGGCGGCCTCCACCCGTGGACCCGACGACCAACGGGGCCTCACACGTCACCGTGGCCACCAGGTCGATCCCGTCCGTACCGGGCTCGACGGCCGCAGCGGCGGCCAGGGTGGCCACGTCGGCCGTTCCGAAGGCTCCGGGCATCGCACCCGCGTCGCGCAGGTGACGGGTGAGACGCCGTGTGTCGATCCCGGCGATGCCCGGCACGCCGTGGGCCCTCAACAGCCCGTTGAGGTCGTCCGACGACCGCCAGTTGCTCCGGCGACGGGCCAGGTCGCGCACCACGATGCCGCGGCAGAAGGGCCTCCGGCTCTCGTGGTCGTCGTGGTTGACCCCGTAGTTCCCGATGTGGGACGCGGTGAAGGTGATGATCTGGCCCGCGTAGGACGGGTCGGTTATGACCTCCTGGTAGCCGGAGAGGACGGTGTTGAACACCACCTCGCCGGTGGCCACCCCGCCGTCGGGCTCCGCACCGATGGCCTCTCCCTCGAAAACCTCGCCGTCTACCAGGACCAGGGCGGCCTCGACGATGCGCTGACGGGTCACCGACGGGCCTCGCCATCAACCACGACCGGCACGCCGGCCCGGATGGTGTGGCGGACCCGGCCCCGGAGGGACCGTCCCTCGTACGGGGTGTTGGAGCTCAGGCTGGCCATCGCCGCACCGGAGACGGTCCAGGTCTCGTCGGGATCGACCACGCACAGGTTGGCGGGAACACCCGGAACCACCGGCGCACCATGCCTGTCCGCCACACCGGCGATGGCCGCCGGCTTCCATGACAGCAGGGCCAGCACCTCGGGGAGGTCCAGGCCCGACTCCCCCAGCGCCAGGGAAAACGCCGTCTCCAGGCCGAGCATCCCCGGGGGTGCCTGGTCGAAGGGCAGTTCCTTGGAGTGGGCGGCGTGAGGTGCGTGGTCGGTGGCGATGGCGTCGATCGTGCCGTCCGCCAACCCCTCCCGGACCGCCCGGACGTCGGCATCGGTCCGCAACGGCGGATGGACCTTGAACACCGGGTCGTAGGAGGCGCACGCCGCATCGGTGAGGGTGAAGTGGTGGGTGGTGGCCTCGGCCGTGACCGGCAGGCCTGCCGCCTTGGCCCCCCTGACCATGGCCACTGAACTCGCCGTGGAGAGGTGCTGGAAGTGCAGGTGGGCACCGGTCAGGCGGACCAGCGCGATGTCCCGCATGACCATCAGCTCCTCGGCCTCGGCCGGCTGGCCGGGAATCCCGAGGCGCGACGACCACTCCCCCTCGTGCATGTAGCCACCCTCGGACAGGGCCGAGACCTCGCAGTGCTGGGCGAGGACGACCGGTCGGCCCAGCCGGCCGCCGAGGCCCGTCGAGTACTCCATGACCCGGCGCATCAGCCGCGGATCCTGGAGTCCGGTTCCGTCGTCGGTGAAGATCCCCACCCCGGCATCGACCAGCTCGCCCATGGGCGCCATGTCGACCCCGTGGCGGCCCAAGGTCATCGCCGCCGACGGGACCATCTCGCAGGTGGAGCGCCGGCCCAGGGCCCGGACCTGTTCCACCACGGCGACGCAGTCGGTGGTCGGATCGGTGTTCGGCATGGTGACCAGGGCCGTATAGCCACCCAGGGAACCGCCTAGGGCACCGGTCAGGATCGTCTCGGCTTCCTCCTGGCCGGGTTCCCGGAGGTGGGCGTGGAGGTCCACGAAGCCCGGCGAGACCACGCAGCCGGTGGCGTCGAGGTCCAAGTCGCCGCTGAGGCCGGTCCCCAACGCGGCGATGAGACCGTCGTCTCCCAACTCCACGTCCAGGACGCGCTCACCATCGCGGTCGATGATCCGTCCGCCCCGGAGGACCACGCTCACCGGTCGACCTCCACAGCGTCACCGGCTTCCACCGCTCCCAGCTGACGGCCCGAACCGAGTAGGAGGAAGAGGACGGCCATGCGCACCGACACGCCGTTGACCACCTGGTCCAGGATCACCGACCGATGGTCCGCCGCGGCCTCGGCGGAGATCTCTACCCCCCTGTTGGTGGGTCCGGGGTGGAGGACCAGGGCGTCGCTGCGCATCCGGGCGACCCGCCCGGCGGTCAGGCAGAAGTCGGCCGCGTATTCGCGCAGCGACGGGATCAGGCCCTCGGTGATGCGCTCACGCTGAAGCCGGAGCAGGTAGATGGCATCCAGGTCGCCGAGCAGCGGATCCAGCTCGTGGGCCACGGTGACCGGCCACCCCTCGATGGCCGGTGGCAGCAGGGTTGCCGGGGCCACCAGCACCACCTCGGCCCCAAGGGTGGTGAAGGCCAGCACGTCGGACCGGGCCACCCGCGAATGGCTGACGTCGCCGACGATGGCGATCCGCATCCCGTCCAGGGACCCCCGGCGCTCACGCAGCGTGTAGCAGTCCAGGAGCGCCTGGGTCGGATGCTCGTGGCAGCCGTCGCCGGCGTTGACCACTGAGAGGTCGGTCCATTCGGCCACCCGGTGGGCGGTTCCGGCCATGGCGTGGCGGACCACCAGGACGTCGGCTCCGTACGAGGCGACCACCTCGACGGTGTCCCGGATACTCTCGCCCTTGCTGAGCGAGGAGGTGCCGGAGCTGAAGGCGACCGTGTCGGCCGACAGGCGACGTGCCGCCGTCTCGAACGACATGCGGGTCCGGGTGGAGTTCTCGAAGAACAGGGTGGCCACTGTCCGGCCGCGGAGCGCAGGGACCCTCGGTATGGGGCGGCGACCGATCTCGGCGAACGCGTCGGTCAGGTCCAGAATCTCCTCCAGGTCGGACCGGCCCAGGCCGTCGATCCCCAGGAGGTGCCGGCCGAGGCCGGTGTCGTGTCGGGCGTCGGCGCTCACTTCTGCATCACCCCGAGGTCCACGCCGGCGAGGTGCACGTCGACGACCTCGTCGCGGCGGGTCGGCAGGTTCTTGCCCACGTAGTCGGGGCGGATGGGCAGCTCCCGGTGGCCGCGGTCGATCATCACCGCCAGCTGGATCGAGCGGGGCCGACCAAAGTCGCAGAGGGCGTCCAGGGCAGCCCGGATGGTCCGACCGGTGAAGAGCACGTCGTCGACCAGCACGACGACCCGTCCATCCAGGTCGGCCGTCAGGTCGGTGACGGCCTCCGGGACCACCGGCCTGAGGCCGATGTCGTCCCGGTGGAGCGCCACGTCCAGGGTCCCGACCAGCGGATGCAGGCCCTCGATGTCGGCGAGGGTCTCGGCCAGCCGCTCGGCGATCGGCACCCCGCCTGTCTGGAGGCCTACCACCACGAGGTCGTCCAGGCCGTGGTTCCGCTCTATGACCTCATGGGCCATGCGACGGACGGCCCGCCCCATGTCGTCGGTGGTCATGATCCGCGCGTGGGACACGAAGACGCCCCCGAACGGGGGCGTCTGACGTCGTTCTCGTTCGGCCATCGGCCTCGTTCTCCTCGATCCGTCCGGGCCTCACGGGACCCGCTTCACGGTCGAGGACGCATCCTACACGCGTCGGTCCCGTCCATGCCCGGCCCCGATCACGAAGGCCCCGACCATGGACGGCCCGGACCACGAATGGCGCGGATCATGGACGGGCCAGACCACGGTCGGACCGGGCGACCATGACAAGACGGCCGTCGGCGGACCGATCCAGTTCCTCGTAGCCGGCGGCCATGGCGACGGCCAGCGAGCCGACGTTGCCGGGCTCCATCTCGGCCACCAGGACGGTCAGGCCCAGTGGCGGCCCCAGTGCCCAGGCCGTCAGGATGCGCACCATCTCGGTGGCGATGCCCCGCCGACGCTGCGCCGCCACGGTCCACCAGCCGATCCGAGCAGCGCCCCGCTCAGGGTCGAAGGCCGAGAGGCCGACCTCGCCCAGCACCTCGCCACCCACCTTCGGCCCGATGGCCGGGTCACCGGTCGGCTCCGGGGCCGGCTCCACGACCGGCTCCACGGCCACCAGGTCGAGGGCCAGGCCGGCCTGCCGCCGACCAGCCTCGCCGGCGATCCACGCCGCTGCGGCCGCCGGATCGACGTCCTCCGGTACCGGTAGCCACCGTCGGACCTCCGGGTCGGACCAGGCGGCAGCCAGCGCCAGTGCGTCGCCCGGTTCCCAGGATCGGAGCAGGCACCGCCTCCCGGCCAGCAGTGGCTCGGGCAGCGGCAGTTGCCTCACGCCGGATCGGCCTCCGATGGGCGGAGCTCGTCGGCTATCCCCGAGACCACCCCGTTCACGAACCTTGCCGACCGCTCTGTCGAGTAGTCGCCGGCCAGCTCCACCACCTCTGCGAGGACGGCCGACGTGGGAACGTCGGGCCGGTACCCAAGCTCATACACCGCCATGCGGAGCAGTGCCCGATCCACGGCCGGCATGCGGTCGGTCCGCCATCCCTCGGCGAACCGGCCGATGATGTCGTCCACCTCGACCAGCACCCCGGCCAGGCCCTCCACGATCTCGATGACGTAGCCGCCCGGGGGCACCGGTTGGGTGGCCAGCACCTCGAGCAGCCCCTCGCCCCGGGACTCGGCCGCATAGAGGATGGCGAGCGCCGACTCGCGGGCCTCCCGCCGCGAACCGATGGGGTTTGTCGGTCGGGCCATGGCGAGGCGGGTCAGGCCCTGCTGAGGTACTCGCCGGAGCGCGTGTCGACCTTGACCCGCTCGCCGGTCTCGATGAACAGCGGTACCTGGACGATAAGGCCCGTCTCCAGCGTGGCCGGCTTGCGGGCCCCCGACACCCTGTCGCCCTGGATGCCCGGCTCGGTCTGGGAGATGGCCAACTCCACCGAGGCCGGGAGCTCTAGGCCGATCACCTCGTCGCCGAACATGAGGACCATCGTCGTGCTCTGCTCGATGACGTAGTTGGTGGCATCACCCAGCGTCTTCGGCGCGATCTGGATCTGGTCATAGGTCTCGTCGTCCATGAACACGTAGTCGGCACCGTCCCGGTAGAGGAACTGCATCGACCGCTTGTCGATCATGGCCCGCTCGACCTTCTCACCTGCCCGGAAGGTCCGGTCGACGACCGCACCAGTGCGCACGTTGCGCAGCGTGGTCCGGACGAAGGCGTGGCCCTTGCCGGGCTTGACGTGCTGGAAGTCGACCACCTGGACCAGGTTTCGGTCCAGCTCCAGCGTCATGCCGTTCTTCAGGTCGTTGGTTGTGATGGTGGGCATGTCCGCTCCGGATTGGGGCTCGGTTGTGAAGGTTCGGCGGGAAGGGCTCGGTTGCTGGGGCTCGGTGACCTGGGCTGGGTGAACCTGCCCGTCCGCTCACGGGTCCTTGGGTGACCGGGTGAGCTGACGGTGGCCGTCGGAGGTGACGAGGACGGTGTCCTCCCAGCGCACACCGCCGAAGCCCCCGAGGTAGGCCCCCGGTTCGACGGTGACCACCTGGCCGGCCCGAAGAGTACCAGTGGAGGTGGAGGAGACAGCCGGCCCCTCGTGGATGTCGAGGCCGACGCCGTGGCCGGTGCCGTGCGAAAAGGCCCCACCCAGGCCGACGGCCTCCAGGGAGGATCGGCAGGCGGCGTCCACCTCGGCGATTGGAACCCCGTCGCCCACGACTGCCAGCCCGGCCAGCTGGGCGTCCAGTACCGCCCCTAGCATGTCGGCCGCCCGACCGGATCCCCGACCGCCGATCCGCAGCGACCGGGTCATGTCCGACCGGTAGCCGTCGACCATCGCACCGAAGTCGCATACCACCAGGTCGCCATCTGCCATGGGGCGTCGGCCGGGGCGGGCATGTGGCAGGGCGCTGTTGGGCCCCGCGGCCACGATCGTCTCGAACGCCCGGTCCGAGGCGCCGCCGGCTCGAACGGTCTGATCGAGGGCCATGGCGACGTCCACCTCGACCGCACCGGAGACGATCGAGGGCAGGACCTCGGCCAGGGCCCGGTCGGCGATGGCCGCCGCCTCGGCGATGCGAGCCACCTCCCCCTCGTCCTTCACCTCGCGGAGCCCCTCGACCAGCCCGTCGGTCGCCACCGGCGGACTGGACAACAGGTCGGCCAGGCGTCGCTGTTCAGCCCATGTCACCGACCCCGCCTCCAGGCCCACCCGGGCCGAGCCGGAGGCCAGGGTGGAGACCGGCGAGTGATCGGAACCGCCCACCACCTCGACGTCAACCACCGCCCCGGCAGCAGCCACCTGGTCGGGTGCCTGGTCCCGGTAGCGGCCGTCTGTCATCAGGACCGCCCGATCGCCATCCACCCAGAGGCTTCCCGACGAACCGGTGAAGCCCGTCAGGTAGCGGACGTTGGTGGTCGAGGTGACCAGCAGCCCGTCGACCCCGGCCGGATTCAGCAACGCCCTGAGACGGTCCAGCCGATCGGCCACCCGCAGGGGCGCCAGCCCGGCCAGCGGTCCGCTGCTCACCCGTCGAGGAGGTCGGCCACCGCTTCGACGGCCATCCGGTAGCCGGCCCCGCCGAAGCCGGCGATGGTTCCGGCGGCGACCGGTGCGACGACCGAGGTGTGGCGCCACGGCTCTCGGGCGGCGGGGTTCGAGAGGTGGAGCTCGACCACCGGGCCCTCGAAGGCAGCCAGGGCGTCGTGGATGGCCCACGCGTAGTGGGTGAACGCCCCGGGGTTCACGACGATGCCCGCACAGCGGCCCCGCGCCCCGTGGATGGCGTCCACCATCTCGCCCTCGTGGTTGGACTGGAGGTGCTCGAGCACCAGGCCGCGGGCGGCCGCGGCGACCCGGGCGGCCTCCACGTGGTCGTCCAGGGTGTCGCTGCCGTAGACGTCGGGCTGGCGTTCCCCCAAGAGGTTGAGGTTCGGGCCCGACAGGAGCAACAGCGGTTGTTCGCTCATGGTCGACATCCTTCCACGGCGACCCCTGCCGGCGACCCCGACTTCACCGTCACCGCACAGCCTCGATCGTGTCCCGCACCACCCCGGCATCCACGCCGGCCACCACCTCGACGCCGGCCGGGCCGTCCAGGACGAAGGTCAGCCCGTCGATGGCCTTCTTGTCTCGTCCCATGGCGACCATCAGCTCGTCGGGATCGGCCCCTACAGGCAGCGACCCCGACAGGCCGTAGCCGTCCACGACCCTGCGGTGCTCGGCCACCCGTTCGTCGTCGATCCGCCCGAGGGCCCGTCCCAGCTCGGCGGCGTACACGAGGCCGACGGCCACCGCCTCGCCGTGGCGCAGGTCGTACTGGCCGGTGGTCTCGATGGCGTGGCCGAGGGTGTGCCCGTAGTTCAGGACCGCCCGTCGGCCGGCTTCGCGTTCGTCGGCCGCCACCACCTCGGCCTTGATCTCGATGCACCGGGCTACCCGCTCGTCCAGTGCGAGGCCATCCAGGTCGCCGACTCCCGGGTGGGCACCGCCCAGGTCGCCACCGCCCAGGAAGTGGTACTTGGCCATCTCGCCCAACCCGCAGGACATCTCGCGCTCTGGAAGGGTGTCCAGGACCGCCGTGTCACACAGCACGGCCACCGGCTGCCAGAACGCCCCGACCAGGTTCTTGCCCTCGGGGAGGTTGACCCCGGTCTTGCCGCCTATGGCCGCGTCGATCTGGGCCAGCAGCGTCGTCGCCACATGCACCACCGGAAGGCCACGGTGGTAGGAGGCCGCGGCGAACCCCGCCACGTCGGTGACCACGCCGCCACCCACGCCCACCACCGCGTCGGCACGCGTCAGGCCCCACGCTGCGAACGCCCGGCAGAGGTCCTCGACGGTGGACAGCGTCTTGGCCGACTCGCCCTCGTCGATGGTGAACACCCGATGGTCGACCCCGGGGTCGACCTCGACCGGTATCGAGGCCTGGGTGACCACAGCCACCCGACGGGCGCCCGACGGGACCACAGAGGCCAGCTCGCCCGCTGCCCCAGGCCCGACCAGCACCGGATAGGAGCGGCCTCCTGACAGGCGCACCTCGACCCGGATCACCGGGATGCCTCCCCGGCCGTGGAGACGGCCTCCAGCACCAGGCTCCCGACCTCGGCGACGGTCAGGCCATCGGTGTCCAGCACCACGTCGGCTGCCGATTCGTACGTCGGGCCGCGCTCGACCGCCAGGCGCTTCAGGACCTCCAGGGGCTCACCGTCGGCCAGGAGGGGCCGGCCGGCCGGGTCCCCGACCCGGGCGGTCAACGTCTCCGGCGTGGCCCGCAACCAGACCACGGTCGCCGACCGGGCCAACGCCAGCCGATTCGCCTCGCGCACCAGGACACCGCCGCCGGTCGACAACACGATCGGATCCCCCGCGGACAACTGCAGGGCCAGGGCCTCCTGCTCGACCTCGCGGAACGCCGTTTCGCCGCCTTCGCGGAAGAGCACCCCGATGGACCGACCTGCCAGCTGCATCACGGCACGATCCAGGTCCACGTGGCGGCGACCCGATCGGGCCGCCACCGAGACGCCCACCGACGTCTTGCCGGCTCCCATGAGGCCGACCAGCGCCAGGTGCCGTCGGGGGACGTCGGCGGGGATCGGATCCATCCGGACAGGCTACTGACGCCCGCCCCGGAGGCCGGGACGATTCCCGGCCGGTGCCGGGTGCTCAGGCCACGCCGGCCACCAGGGTCCCAAGGCAGAGCCATGGCCCGAAGGCGATCGGCTCCCGCCAGCGGCGTCGGATCCCGGACGCCACCAGGGCCGCCACCGCGGCGACCAGGAGGGCCAGCGCCACACCATGCACCAGGTCCCGCCAACCAACGGCCGACCGGCCCAGAAACCATCCCAGCGGGACGGCCAGGCGGAGGCCGCCGCCTCCCAGGCCGTCGCCGGCCACGAGGCGGACGGCCAACAGGAGCCCACCGAAGGTCGCGGCACCCAGCAGCGCCCCGGCCACCGGTAGCGCCGTACCGGCCACCACCGCCCCGGCCAGCGTGAGGGCGACGAGGCCGAGCAGCAGCCGGAGCACCATCGGGGTGGGAAGCCGGCCCGTCCGGAGGTCGACAACCGAGAGCGCCACCGACCAGCAGGCCAGCCATGCCGTAGCCGGCCAGGCACCGGCCATCCAGTCCGTAACGGCCTCCACGGCCAGCCCGCCCGGGCCGCGGGTCAGCGGCGCGCCAGCGCGGCGCGGGCGGCGGCGTCCATCGCCGCCACCGGCGCGTCCATCCCCGTCCACAGGGTGAAGGCGTGCGCCGCCTGGAAGACGAGCATCGAGAGGCCGTTGTGGACCTCGACACCACGACCGCGCAGCGCAGCCAGCCATTCGGTCTCCGGCGGGTGGTAGATCAGGTCGACGGCCACGGTCCCGGCCGTCACGGCCGCCGGATCGACCGGATGCTCCGCCTCGACTCCAACCATCCCCACCGGTGTGGCGTTCACCACGAGGTCCGCTCCGGCAAGCGCCTCGGCGACCGCCGACGGCCCGAGTACCCGGCCGGCCGTGCCGGCCAGCGCGGCGGCCGTCTCGGCACGCTCCGCCGTGCGATTGACCACGGCCACGTCCGCGGCTCCGGCGCTACCCAGGGCATGGACCACTGCGCGTGCCGCTCCTCCCGCCCCGATGACCACGGCCCGTCGGCGCATCGGATCGAAGGCCGCGTCGTGTCGCAGGCCGTCCAGAAATCCGGCCCCGTCCGTGTTGTGCCCGACCAGGAGGTCGCCATCGGGCACCACGCAGTTGACGGCATTGAGGGCCCCGGCGTCGCTGGTCAGCAGGTCGACGGCGGCGGCCACCGCCTCCTTGTGGGGCATGGTGACAGAGAGCCCCCCGATGCCCAGCGCCCGCATCTCCTCCAGCGCACCGGGCGCCCTTCCCTCGGGGACCTCCATGGCAACGCATGTCCAGTCCAGGCCGGTCTCGGCGAACGCCGTGTTCATGAGGGTCGGAGACAACGAGTGGCGGACCGGATCACCTATGACCGCTGTCAGCCGGGTGTCCCCACTGACCGGTTGCCGTCGATCCCTGGTCGGCTCATCCACAGCCGAGATCCTTCTGCATGCAGGCCCTCCGGGCCACCTCGAATTCCGCGGCGGTGACGGCGAAGGTGTGAGCACCCATGACGCCGCCCTCGTCGGTCCGGACGTAGTACATCCATCCCCCCTGTTCGGGGGCCACCGCCGCCTCCAGCGACGCCCGACCCGGAGCAGCGATGGGCGTCGGGGGGAGCCCGACGATCACCCGGGTGTTCCACATGGACACGGTGTTCAGGTCGGCCTCGTCCATGGGTTCGCCGGCCGTCTTGCCGACCGCGTAGCGGGTGGACGCGTCGATTCCCAGCCTCCAGCCGGAGGCCAGCCGGTTGTGGATGACCCGGCTGATCCGGGGCCGGTCCACGTCCAACAGGGCCTCCTCCTCGATCAGAGATGCCAGGATCACGGCTTCGTAGGGGGTCAGGCCCAGTGCCGCGGCGCGAGCCTCCAGGTCGAGGTCGTCCACCACCTTCAGGAACTGCCGGTGCATCCTGACCAGCAGGCCCAGCTCGTCGCCGACGGTCGCCCCGTCCAGTTGGTAGGTGTCGGGGAACAACAGGCCCTCCACCAGTTGGAAGGGCAGGCTCGCCGGGTAGTACTCCCATGCCAGCCGGTCGCTGATCAGGGCCGCCCGCAGCTCGTCCTCGTCGAAGAGAGGCATCTCACGCAGCAGTCGGGCCACCGTCTGCTCGATGGTCAGGCCCTCGGGAACGGTCACCCGGATGACCTCCTCGGGCAGCGGACCCAGTTGCAGGGCCGCTACCGCGGTAGGGAACGCGAGGTGCTGCTGGAGCACGTAGTCACCGGCCTGGAATGAGTAGTCGATTCCCGAGTCACAGTCGATCAGCCATCGGATCGCCGTCGGACAGCGCAGCCACTGGCGGAACATCGCCGGGTTGTCGATTATCTCGTCATCGCCAAGGGCGGCCACCACGTCGTTGGTGGTCCACCCCTCGACGATGACGAACTCGACCTCGGCGCCCGGCAGGTCGTACGGCGTCATCTGGTCGCTGACCCAGTCCATGAACATGCGGTAGCCGATCAGCAGGCTGAAGAGCGCCAGGACCAGCACGATCCCCCACCTGGGAAACGGCCCGAGCGGGGCCCTGTGCCGGACCCACCGAACGTCCGGCCGGACCCCGTCGTCGACTCCAGGGGTCGGCGACGCGCCGACGGACGGCCCTTCGAGGTCGTCCGGGCCGTGCCTCCCGACCACCCCGTCGTCGCTCACCCGTCCTCCGTTCCCGGCTCACCCGTTCCCGGCGCTCCGATTTCCGGCTCATCCGCTGCCGGCTCACCGTTACGGGCACGCCGGCCGTCCAGCCAGGCCTGGAGCATCACCGTCGCGGCCACCATGTCGACCACCCGTCGACGCTCGGCACTCCGAAGGTCCTGTTCCCGGAGGGAGCGTTCGGCGGTGACCGTGGTCAGGCGCTCATCGTAGGTCTCGACCGGAACCCCCAGGCGGTCACCCATCTCATCGGCCTCGGCACCCATCCTGAGGGCCATCGGGCCCCGGGAACCGTCCAGGGAGTACGGCATCCCGACGACGACGACCTCGACCTCCCACTCCCGTACCAACGAGGCGATGGCCCGGTGTTCGGCCCGCCGGTCGCCGGTGCGCTGCACGACTTTCAGCGGCGTGGCCACAAGGCCCTCGCCGTCGCTCACCGCGACGCCGATGCGCTTCGAGCCGAGGTCCAGGCCCAGGGCCCTCACGGGTCGATCAGCCGGCGTGGGCGGCTGCCCGTGCCTGCTCGAGGGCGTCTGCGAGGTGCTCGGGCGCCTTGCCCCCGACCAGCGTCACGTCGGGATTGGAGCGGCCCCCCCCGCCGATGGTCCGCGCCGCCTCGGCCACCAGGGCTCCGGCGTCCAGTCCGCTGTCACCTGAGACCGCGGCGACCAGGATCGCTCCGCCACCCTCCGGGGCCGTTCCCAGCACCACGGCCCTGACCCCGTCCCGGTCCCGGATGGCCACCGCCAGGTCGCGCAGGCCATCACGGTCGATGCCGTCCACCAGGCCGGCCACGACGCCATCGGTGGCCGACGCCGCCAACTCGTCGGCACGCCCCAGGGCGGCCTGCCGCTTCCAGGACTCCAGTTCCCGACGGAGCGCCTTGACCTCGCCCAGCCGCTTCTGGATGCCGTCCAGCACATCGTCCACCGGTACCCCGATCAGCTCGGCAGCCCGGTCCAGTGTGGCCTCGGCGTCCCTGAGGCGGTCGATGGGCCCGGTACCGGTTATGGCCTCGAGCCGTCGGATGTTGGAGCCGATGGACCCCTCGGCCACGATCTTGATCGGCCCGATGTCACCCAGGGCCGCCACGTGGGTACCGCCGCAGAGTTCCGTCGAGTTGGGGCCGGCCTCGAGGACCCGGACCACGTCGCCGTACTTGTCGCCGAAGAAGGCGATGGCACCGGCTTCCTCGGCCCCGTCCCTGGTGGTCTCGTAGTGGCGGCACGCCGGGTTGGCGAGGACGTCCGCATTGGCGAGGTCCTCGACGGCGGCGACCTGCTCCCGCGTCATGGCCTCGAAGTGGCTGAAGTCGAAGCGGAGGCGGTCGGGGCCCACGTGGGAACCCTGCTGCTTCACGTGGTCTCCCAGCACCCTCCGCAGCGCCGAGTGGAGCAGGTGGGTGCCGGTGTGGTTGCGTCGGATGGCGGCCCGCCGATCGGCGTCTATGACCGCCCGGACCGTCTGGCCGGCAGCGGGCACCCCGTCGGAGGCATCGACCCGGTGCTGGTGGAGGCCGTCCAGTGCCAGCGTGGTGTCGAGCACCCGCGTGGTCCCCGACCCGTACTCGAGGGTGCCCGTGTCACCGACCTGTCCGCCGGCCTCGGCGTAGAACGGCGTGCGGTCCAGGACCACGAGGTCGCCCTCTGCGAAGAGGACCGTCGCCTCCACCTCGTCGACGTCCCGTCCGACGAACTCGGTCGCCCCGTTCGCCTCCAACACGGCCCTCAGGTCTCCGGCCACAGCGCTCGCCGCAACGTCCTTGCGGGCCGACCGGGCACGCTGCTGCTGGTCGGCCATGGCCGTCCTGAAGCTGTCGAGGTCCACCTCGACGGAGCGCTCAGCGGTTATCTCCTCGGTCAGCTCCAGCGGGAAGCCGTAGGTGTCGTGCAACTTGAACGCCACGTCTCCGGTGAGCCGCTCGCCGTCAGCCAGGTCGTCCAGGGCATCGTCGAGGATGGACAGGCCGACCCTGAGGGTCTCCCGGAAGCGGAGCTCCTCGCGGTCCAGCACGTCGCGTATGAAGGCGTGGTTGCGCACCAGCTCCGGATAGTCAGGGCCCATGATCTCGACGACGGAGTCCACCAACTGCGGCATGATCTGGTCCTCGACGCCGAGCAGCCAGGCATGGCGAATGGCCCGCCGGACTATCCGGCGCAGGACGTAGCCGCGGTCCTCGTTGCTGGGGAACGCGCCGTCGCTGATCAGGAAGGTGGACGACCGGGCATGGTCGGCAAGGATCCGCTGCGACACGTCGGTGCGGTCGTCAGAACCGTGGGACACGCCGCTGATCTCGCCGATTCTTGCCAACAGGCGTGTGAACTCGTCGGTCTCCCACACCGAGTCCACGCCGCCGAGCACGCTCAGGATCCGCTCCAGGCCGGCGCCGGTGTCGATGGACGGCGCCGGGAGCGGTGTCATCGAGCCGCCCTCGTGCTGTTCAAACTGCATGAAGACGAGGTTCCAGATCTCGATGAACCGCTCGTCGCCGCCGTGGGCCGGTCCGCCGTCGTCGCCGAAATCGGGACCCTTGTCCCAGAAGATCTCCGAACACGGTCCGCATGGCCCCGTGTCGGCCATCCGCCAGTAGTTGTCCTCGTCGAGGCGCTGGATGCGCTCGGCGGGCACGCCCACCTCGTCGCGCCATATGGCCTCGGCCTCGGCGTCGCTGACGTGCACGGTGACCCACAGCCGTTCGGGGTCCAGCCCGAGGTGGTCGGTGACGAACTCCCAGGCGAAGGCACATGCCTCGGACTTGAAGTAGTCGCCGAAGCTGAAGTTGCCCATCATCTCGAAGAAGGTGAGGTGGCGCAGCGTCCGGCCGACCTCGTCCAGGTCGTTGTGCTTGCCGCCGGCACGCAGGCACTTCTGCACGGTGACGGCGCGGGGCCAGGGGGCGGGCTGCTCGCCTACGAAGTAGGGCTTGAACGGCACCATGCCGGCCACCGTGAACAGCAACGTCGGGTCGTGCGGCAGGAGGCTTCCGGAGGCCTCGTGGTGGTGCCCGTTGGCGACGAAGAAGTCGACGAAGGCGCGGCGCAGGCCGTTGGCGGTGAGGAGGTCTTCGGGAACCGGTCGCGCAGTCATGACCGGCCCATCCTAGGGATCGCCCTACGTGATGCCGGACAGGTCACGCAACCTGGTCTGGAAAGCGGCAGGCAGGGTGCCGAACACGACCGGGTCAGCGCATGGATCGGAGGGGCCGGTGCCTGCGATGGGCGCCGTACTCGTGGTCCAGGGCGCTGCGGGTACGGCCCACCTCGGCCCGACCGTCCCGGGTCGCCTCGGAGAACTCGCCGGCGATCCGCCGGACGCTGCGGAGCATCGCCGTGCCCTGGTCGGCCACCTCGCGACGCAGGTGCTCGGGCGTGTACCGCTCCACGCCACGGCGGACCCGGCGTCGGAGCCAGACCGACGAGGCGGTACCGATGAGCCAGCCGCCGAGCAGCCAGACGAGGCGCCTGCGCATCAGGCGGCACCATCCCGTCGCCTATCGGACCTGATCTCGATCGCCGCGGCCTCGACCACCGGGTCATCGCCGCTGCGCTCCGAGGTGCGGCCCCCAAGTCGCCGCACGA
Source organism: Acidimicrobiales bacterium (assembly GCA_022452145.1). Classification (NCBI taxonomy): domain Bacteria; kingdom Bacillati; phylum Actinomycetota; class Acidimicrobiia; order Acidimicrobiales; species Acidimicrobiales bacterium. The sequence continues at coordinate 56,582 of JAKURY010000006.1, forward strand.
ACCGGCCGAATCCGGCCGCGACCGAGGCGACCCCGATGAGAGGCGGTGAGAACGCCCGGTAGGTCAACCGGGAAGCCGCGTCCATCGTGGTCGAGATGTCCTCGGCAGTGTCCAGCAGGTCGTCCACCCGGTCCAGGCCGGACGTGGCGTGGTCCACCGCCCTGCGCAGGTCGGCCACCAGGGGCACGGCCTGTTCCCGGAGCACGTCGACGGTCTCCCGCAGGGTGCGCAGCGTCCTAACCAGCGAGAACACGGCAACCACCAGGACGGCGATCGCCGCCAGGCACACCACGGCGACCAGCACCGCCGCCAGGTCAGCTGCGTCCATCGTGTCCTGCTCCTCCGTCGGCCCGCGGTCGGTCGGCCATCCGGTCGGCGACCTCGCGCTCGTAGCCGTGTGGCGACGGATCGTAGTAGACGTTGCCCTCCACCTCGTCCGGCCGGTGGCGCTGGTCCACCCAGCCCTCGGGGTGGTCGTGGGGGTAGTCGTAGCCCGTGCCGTGGCCCAACTGGGCCGCCCCCCTGTAGTGGGCGTCGCGCAGGTGCATGGGGACCTCACCGGCCCCGGACGACCTGGCGTCGACCTCTGCCCTACCGAGGGCCACGGTGACCCGGTTCGACTTCGGGGCGGTCGCCAGGTGGACGACGGCCTGGGCCAGGTTCAACTTCGCCTCGGGCAGGCCCACGAACTCGACGGCCCGGGCCGCTGCGTCGGCGACGACCATCGCCATCGGATCCGCCATCCCGACGTCCTCGCTGGCCAGGATCACCAGCCGACGGGCGATGAACCGGGCGTCCTCCCCGGCGTCCAACATCCGGGCCAGCCAGTAGAGGCCTGCGTCCACGTCCGATCCCCGGATGCTCTTGATGAATGCGCTGATCACGTCGAAGTGGTCGTCGCGCCCGTAGCGCAGGGCCTTGGTGCCAAGTGCCGCCTCGGCGTCGCCCACCGTGACCCGGTCCTCTCCCCGACCGACGGCCAGGGCCGCGGCCACCTCGAGGCTGGTGAGGGCGTGGCGACCGTCTCCGGCCGCCCGATCGACCAGGAGGTCCAGGGCGTCGTCGTCGGCGGTCACCTCCTCGGCCTCCATGCCCCGATCCAGGAGGCTCCGCACCGCCCCGGGGTCCAGCGGTTCGAGGCGGAACAGGGTGGACCGCGAGAGCAACGGTGGGTTCACCTCGAAGAACGGGTTCTCGGTGGTGGCGCCGATGAGGACCAGCAGGCCGGACTCCACCGACGGAAGGAGGGCATCCTGCTGGGCCTTGTTGAACCGGTGGACCTCGTCCAGGAACAGGATGGTGCCGACGTCCCGTTCGCCCAGTCGGGCCTCAGCCCGGGCCACCAGCTCCCGTACGTCCCTGACGCTGGCGTTGACCGCCGAGAGCTCGGAGAACTCCTGGGCGGTGACGCGGGCGATGAGGCGTGCCACCGAGGTCTTGCCGGTGCCCGGCGGGCCCCAGAGGATCACCGAGGAGAGTCGGTCGGACTCGATGAGTTGGCGGAGAGGCCTCCCCGGACCCAGCAGGTGGTCCTGGCCGACGATGTCGTCGATGCGGGTCGGACGCAACCGGTCGGCCAGCGGTGCCCGCCGTGCGAGGCGTTCTTCGGCAGCGCTGGCGAAGAGGTCCCCGGACACAGCGCGGAGGCTACCCGTCGCCCGGCGGCCGGCTGGTCGGCTGGCGCTGGCAGGCATCCAGCCCCCGGCCTGCTAGCTGATGGGCGGCAGGACCCGCAGTCCCAACTCCTCGAGCTGCAGGTCGTCGATCGGGGTGGGCGCGCCGGTCAGCGGATCGGCCCCCGACTGGGTCTTCGGGTAGGCGATCACCTCGCGGATGTTCTCCTCGCCTGCCAGGACCGCCGTGAGGCGGTCCATTCCGAAGGCGAACCCGGCGTGCGGCGGTGGACCGAACCGGAAGGCATCCAGCAGGAAGCCGAACTTGGCCTGGGCCTCCTCGGCCCCGATGCCCAGAATTGCGAATATCTGCTCCTGGATGTCGCGGCGGTGGATCCGCACGCTGCCGGAGCCCAACTCCCACCCGTTCAGCACCAGGTCGTAGGCCTGCGACCGAACTTCCAGCAGGTCGCCCCGCTCCAGGGCGTCCAGGTCGTCGGGGTGTGGCATGGTGAACGGGTGGTGGGCGGGAATCGGGTTCCCCGCCTCGTCCAGGCCCTCGAAGAGCGGAAAGTCGACGACCCACAGGAAGTGGAGGCCTCCCTCGGTAACCGGCGGACGGCCCAACTCGATGCGCAGCAGGCCCAGGATGTGCCGGGCGGCGCGGCGTTCGTCGGCCACGATGAGGATGAGGTCACCGACCTCGGCGTCCATCGTGCTGCTCAGGTCCGCCTGTTCGCCGTCGGTCAGGAACTTGGCGACCGGCGAGTTGAGGCCCTCGTTCAAGACCTTCATCCACACGAGGCCCTTGGCCCCCCACAGCCTGCACTGGTCGGTCAGGTCGTCCAACCGGTTGCGCGACGTCTCGGCACCACCGGGCACCCGGATGCCCTTCACGCAGGGAGCCTGGAACGCCCGGAACTCCGTGTCGGCGAACACCCCGGTCAACTCGACCAGCTCCATCCCGAACCGGATGTCGGGCTTGTCGGTCCCGAAGCGCTCCATTGCGTCAAGCCACGACATCCGGGGGATCTCGCCGGGACGCTCGCCTGTGACCGCCTCGGCAGCTGACGCCACCGCATGAGAGATGAACCCCAGGACGTCGTCCTGGGACACGAAGCTGGCCTCGGCATCGAGCTGCATGAACTCGAACTGGCGGTCGGCGCGGAGGTCCTCGTCGCGCAGGCAGCGGGCGATCTGGTAGTAGCGGTCCACGCCACCGACCATGCAGAGCTGCTTGAAGAGCTGTGGGCTCTGGGGAAGGGCATAGAAGGAGCCGGGTTCCTTGCGGGACGGCACGACGAAGTCGCGCGCTCCCTCCGGCGTGCTGGCGATGAGCATCGGGGTCTCGACCTCGATGAACCCCTGCTCCTCCATTGCGCCCCTCACGGCGCTGTTCACCCGCGCCCGCACCTCCAGGTTGCGCTGCAGCCGGGAACGCCGCAGGTCCAGGTAGCGGTGTCGGAGGCGGATCACCTCGTCGACGTCGGTGCGGTCGTCCAGCGGGAAGGGCAGCGGCTCCGAGGTCGACAGGACCGTGACCCCCGAGACGTCGATCTCGACGGCACCGGTCGGAAGCGAGTCGTTGGCGGTGTCGGCCGGGCGCCGCCGCACGGTGCCGGTCACCTGCAGGACGAACTCGCTGCGCAGGTCGTGGGCTCCGTCGATGACCAACTGCACCACGCCGCTGCGGTCCCGCAGGTCCACGAAGGCGAGGTGCTCACCGTGCTCGCGCCGACGGTCGACCCAACCGCAGAGGGTGACCTGGCGATCCACGTCATCGACCCGCAGGTCGCCACAGCGGTCGGTTCGCATGGAGGTGGAGTAGTCGGTCAACGCAGCCTCGCTCGCAGGGTGTCGATCATCGAATCCAGGGCGACGGTCTGCTGTCCGCCGTCACCCCTCAGGTCGCGGACGGTCACCGTGCCGGCCGCCAGCTCGTCGTCGCCGACGATCACCGCCATCGCCGCTCCGCTCCGATCGGCGGCCTTCATCTGGGCCTTCATGGACCGGTCGTCCCAGGCCCGGTCCGCCCGCAGGCCGGCGTTGCGGAGGTCGTCGGTGAGCACCACGGCCCGGTCGCCCCCGGTGGTATCGACCACGAAGACGTCTATCGCCGAGGTCGGGGCGTCGAAGACGCCCTCGGCGTCGCACGCCAGCAGGGTGCGGTCCACCCCGAGGGCGAAGCCCACTCCGGGCGTGGCCGGGGCGCCGAGGTCCTCGGCCAGGCCGTCGTAGCGTCCTCCGCCGCCGACGGCGTTCTGTGCGGCGTCCAGGGCCTCGGCTGCGAACTCGAAGGTGGTACGGACGTAGTAGTCCAGGCCGCGGACCAGGCGGGGCGACACGGTGAACGGCACGCCCAGGGCGCCGAGGGCGCCGGTAACCCGCCCGAAGTGTTCCGCCGCATCGTCCGACAGGTGATCCAGCATGCTGGGCGCTGCGGCCACCAGCTCGGCATCGGCCTCGCGCCGGGAGTCGAGTACTCGCAGCGGGTTGGCGACCAGCGTCGTCCGGGATTCCTCACTGAGGGCGCCCAGGTCGGCCGAGAAGTGGGCCCGCAGGGCCTCCACGTAGCGGGCCCGGTCGCCTGCGCTGCCGAGGGAGTTCACCGCCAGGGTGACCTGCCGCAAGCCGAGTCGTTCGTAGAACTGCCAGGCCAGGGCGATGACCTCAGCGTCCACGTGGGCGTCCTCCGGGCCGAGGACCTCCACGCCCACCTGGTCGAACTGCCGGAAGCGCCCCTTCTGGGCCCGCTCGTACCGGAAGTTGGGCCCCGCGTACCAGGCCTTCCACGGCACGGCGGGTCGGTGCTCGGCAAAGGCCCGCACCACCGAGGCCGTCTGTTCTGGACGCAGGGCGATCTTCCGACCGCCCCTGTCCTCGAAGGAGTACATCTCCTTGCGGACCACGTCCGTGGCCTGGCCGAGGCGTTGGAAGACCTCGACGTGCTCGAACATCGGCGGGATGACCTCCAGGTAGCCCGCTGAGGAGACCACGTCGGCGAAGACGTCGACCAGCGACCGCCACCGGGAGGAGTCGGGCCAGAGGATGTCGCGGGTGCCCTTGGGGGCACGGAAGACGTGGTCAGCCACAGCGATGGAGGCTACCGGGCCCTCTACGGCGCGGGCCGGGGCTCTCGCCGACGGGATGGGCGATCGCCCACCCCGTCGGGCGGCCCTCAGTCGCCACCGCCGCCGGGCACCACCCGGTGGACGTCGTAGACGGAGTCCACCTCGCGCAGCAGGCGCAACATCGCCTCCAGGTGTGTGGGGTCGCCGATCTCGAACTCGAAGCGCATGGTGGCCACCTGGTCGACTCCACTGGTCACCGTGCTCGTCGCTAGCACGTTCACGTGGTTGTCGGCCAGCACCCCGAATATGTCCCGCAGCAGTCGGGGTCGGTCCAGCGCCTTGATCTCCACCGACACCACGAAGTGGCCCGACGAGTCCTTGTCCCAGTCCACGTCGATCAGCCGGTCGGCCTGGTCGGCTGTCAACGACACGGCGTTGGCACAGTCGGAGCGGTGGACCGATACGCCCCGACCCCGGGTCACGAAGCCCATGATCTCGTCCGGTGGCACCGGCGTACAGCATCTCGACAGCCGCACCATCATGTCGTCGAGTCCCTCGACGTGGACGCCCACGGTGCCGGTGTCGCGGCGCGGACGTCGGGACCGGACGATCTCCGCTTCGACCTCGGCATCGGGCTCGAGTTCCTCCAGCGCCTTGACGACCCTCCCCACGACGGCCCGGGCCGAGACGTGGTGCTCGCCCACCGCGGCGTACAGGGTGTCCGGGTCGTGGTAGTTCATCGAGGCCGCCACCTCGGCCAGCTCGGGGCCGGCCAGCACATCGCGGACGGGAAGCCTGGCCCGGCGGAGCTCGGTGCTGAGCGCCTCGTATCCGGCATCGATGGCATCCGACCGTCGCTCCCGCGAGTACCAGTGCTTGATCTTGCTGGACGCCCGGTGAGTGGCCACGAACTGCAGCCAGTCCCGGCTGGGTCCTGCACCGGGCTGCTTGGAGGTGACGATCTCGACGGTGTCACCAGTGGTGAGGTGCGTCTCCAGGGGGACGAGACGACCGCCCACCTTGGCACCCACGCAGGTGTGCCCGACGTCGGTGTGGATGGCGTAGGCGAGGTCCACGGGCGTGGCACCGATGGGCAGGGTGATCACCTCTCCGTTCGGGGTGAAGACGTAGACCTCGTCCAGCTCGAGGTCGGTCTTGAGGTTGGCCATGAACGTGCCGGGATCCTCGGTCTCGGCCTGCCACTCCACGATGCGTCCCAGCCACGCCATCTCGTCCGATGGCGACTGGGCCTTGTAGTCCCAGTGGGCCGCCACCCCGTACTCGGCCCGGACGTCCATCTCGACCGTACGGACCTGGAACTCCACCTGCTTGCCCTGCGGGCCCACGACCGTCGTGTGCAACGACTGGTAGAGGTTGAACTTGGGCATGGCCACGTAGTCCTTGAACCGGCCCTGAACCGGCTTCCAGCTGGCGTGGATCGTGCCCAGGGCGGCATAGCAGTCCCGGACGCTGTCCACGATCACACGCACCCCGACCAGGTCGTGGATCTCGTCGAAGGACCGCCCCTTCACGATCATCTTCTCGTAGATGCTCCAGAGCTGCTTCGGACGGCCGGCCACCTTGCCGGCGATGCCCAGCTCGGCGAGACGGCCCTCCACCTCGCCGATCAACTGCGCCAGGTAGAGGTCGCGCTCCGGCGAACGGTCCTCGACCATCTGGTCGATCTGGCTGTACCTCTTCGGATGCAGCGTTGCCAGGGCCAGGTCCTGCAGCTGGTCCTTGACCTCCTGCATGCCCAGGCGGTTGGCCAACGGGGCGTAGATGTCGATGGTCTCCTGGGCCACCCGCTGCTGCTTGTGCTCCGGAAGGGCGGCCAGGGTGCGCATGTTGTGGAGGCGGTCGGCCAGCTTGATGATCAGGACACGGAGGTCCTTGGAGAGCGCCACCAGCATCTTGCGCATGCTGGCCGCCTGCTGCTCCTCCCTGGTGTCGAAGTGGAGCCGATCCAGTTTGGTCACCCCGTCGACGATGAGGCGGACGTCCGACCCGAAGTCCCGCTCCAGGTCTTCGAGGCTGACCGACGTGTCCTCCACGGCGTCGTGGAGCAGGGCGGCCGCGACCGTGACGTCGTCCAACCCCTGGCGGGCAACGATGGTGGCCACCGACATCGGATGGTTGATGTACGGCTCGCCCGACTTCCTGGTCTGTCCGACGTGGGCAACCAGGGCCACCGCATACGCCCGTTCTATGAGGGACGTGTCGGCACGCGGGTGCCGACTCCGGAACTCGGTGAGCAGCGCCGAGGTCTCCGCGACGGTCGCCCTGGGTCGGCGACGCCAGGGGAGGACCCGGGTCACCGTCGGCACGGCACGCTCCCCGATCGGCCCAGGTCATCCAGGTGGCCCACTCCGGCCGCGTGGCCAATCGGACCCACGTCGTCCATGTGGTCTACGAGGCTCATCGGAGCCACGACACCCATACAGCCAGCGCCGCCCACGTGGGGCACGGCAGCCTCATTCGCCCGACTCCCGCATCCCCCAACGGTAGTCGGCCACGGTTCGTCCCCTGAATGTCAGCAGCCGGTCAGCGCTTCTTCTTCTTGCGGGGCCGTGGCGGCACACCGCCGGCGGTGGTCGGGGCAATCGTCGGTCGGCGCTTCGCCGGCCCACCGGTCGGGCTCCTGAGCGGTGCCGCCCTGGAGTCGGAGACCGCCGCCTCCTGGCGTCCGATGACCCGCGTGGGACCGTCGGCCAGGCCACGGGCACTGACCTTGTCCGCGACCAGCCGCCAGCGCTCCTCGCGCTCCTTGAGGGAGGCCACGAGGGCCGACGCCAGGAAGAGCGAAGAATACGAGCCGACGAAGATGCCGACCAGGAGGGCCACCGCGAACTCCTGCAGGGTGGCGGCTCCCATGACCAGCGATCCGATCAGGAGCAACGACACCACCGGTATGGCCGAGGTGACGCTGGTGTTGATGGACCGCATCGCCACCCGGTTCAGGGACAGGTTCATCAGCTCCGTGTAGGTGTAGCGCTCGGTGGCACCCAGGCGTCCCACGATCTCCCGGACCTTGTCGTACACGACGATCGTGTCGTAGAGGGAGTAGCCCATGATGGTCAGGAAGGCGATGACGGTGGCCGGCGTGATCTCGAACTGCAGGACGGAGTAGACCCCGACGCTGAGCACGATGTCGTGGGCCACGGCGACCATCGCGCCGACGGCCATCTTCCACTCCAGGCGCATGGCGATGTAGAGCGCCACGACGACGAAGAACACCAGCAGGGCACGGACGGCCTTGTCGGTCACCTCGTCGCCCCAGGTGGGTCCGACCTGCTCGAAGGCCTCGACCGGGCCCAGCTCGGCGACGAGGACATCACGGATCTCGGCGGCACGGGTCGGGTCCTCGACGTCGGAGCGGATGAGGAGCAGCTCGCCGTCCACGATCTGGATCCGGGCGTCGGCGGCGTCGAGTCGTTCCATCACCCGACGGGCGTCGGCGACGCTGGTCCCCGGTGCACGCACCTCGAACGAGGTGCCACCCTCGAAGTCCAGGCCCAGGTTCAACCCACGCACGCCGAACGACGCCAGGCCGATCAGCACAGCCACCGTCGAGGCGATGAGGGCCCGACGCCACAGGCGCGGGAAGTCCACCGCCGACTCGCCCCGGTAGAGGCCACCCAGCGTGCTCACGCCCCGGCCCTCCGGAGGCTGCCGGCCGGAGCCGGCACGGCACCGCTGGCCGGCAGACCGAAGCGCTCGGGGTGCTCGGCGAACCACCGGGTGGTGGACAGCAGGCGGATCATCGGTCCCATGAAGAAGTAGGTGGCGACCAGGTCCAGGATGGTGGCCAACCCGAGGTAGAGGGCGAAGCCACGCACCGCTCCGACGGTGAGGTACCAGAGCAGGCCGGCGCCGATCAACGACGCCATGTCGGCCTTGACGATGGTGGAGTAGGCAATCGGGAAGGCCCGGTCAACCGACGAGCGGGCGGTCCGACCGTCCCGCACGTCTTCCTTGAGGTGCTCGAAGTACACGACGTTGGAGTCGACTGACACGCCTATGGCCACGACCATGCCCGTCACCCCGGCCAGGGTGAGTGCCAGCCCCGACTGGGTCCCCAGGTGGGCGATGATCGACCAGAGCAGGGCACCGGAGATGGCCAGGCTGGCCAGCGCCACCATGCCCAGTATCCGGTAGTAGCCGACTATGAACACGGCGACCAGCAGGAGGCCGATGAGGCCCGCTACGACGCCGGCCCGCAGGGAGTCCTCGCCGATCGTGGCCGACACCAGCCGGATGTTCTCCGGTTCCAGCTCTACGGGCAGGGCGCCGTAGCGCAGCGCCAGGGAGACGTCGTCGGCCTCGAGCTTCTCGAAGCCGCCGGAGATGAGGATGGCGTCCCGACGGAACTCGGGTGCCCGGATCGACGGGGCGGTCACGACCTGGCCGTCCAGGACGATGGCCAGGCGGCCGTTGGTGGCACCGTCCGGGCGGGGACACGCCGGGGTGCCGGAGAAGCAGAGGGCGGCGATGGCGTTGAAGCCGTCGATGCCTACCTGGCCCTCGTGGAGTTCCAGGCCGACCTGCCACTGGTAGTCGATGAACAGGGCGTCGGCGTCGCTGACCGCCTCGCCGGTGAGGAGGCTGGGGCCGAGCAGGTAGCGCTGGCCGGTGGGGTCGCCTCGCAGTCCCAGCACCACGAAGTCCTCGGGACGGTCGTCCTCGGGAAGGGTCAGGCCGGCGGGTCCCACGGCCGGTACCACCCCACCGGTGGCCACCGCCTGGCACGACGCGGGCGCCGCGGGCGCCGTGCCGGAGGCCGGCCGGGACGCTCCCCTGTCGGTGTACATGCGACAGACGGGCCGGAATCGCAGTTCGGCCGTGGTGCCGACCAGCGAGAGCGCCCGCTCCTGGTCGTCGACGCCGGGCAGCGACACCATCACACCGGTCTCGGTACGCGAGATCTCGGGCTCGGCCACGCCCAGGCCGTCGACCCGGTCGCGGATGATCTCGACCGCCTGGTCCAGCATCTCCTCGTCGGCGGGGCCGACCGCCGCCAGTCGGACCGACACGCCGCCCTGCAGGTCCAGGCCGAGCAGCGGCTCGTTGCGCCAGACGACCGTCATGACGGAGGCCGCGACGGTGAGCGCGACGATCCCGATCAGGAAGACGAGTTGGCGACGTGGCATGGCTGTGGCCGGTGGCGAATGCGTGGGTGGGCTCAGCCCACTATCGGGCCTTCGCCGGAATCGTCGCCGGAATCGTCGCCGGAGTCGGCCGTCGGCTCGTTGAAGCGACCGTCGACAGATCCGCGCAGAACCTTCAACTCGATGCCCTCGAAGACCTCCAGCCACAGGATGTCATCCTCGACCTCCTTGATCACGCCGAAGATCCCGGAGTTGAGGACGACCTCGTCGCCCGCCTGGACGGAGGCGACGAGCGCCTGCTGCGCCTTCACCTTCTTCTGCTGCGGTCGGATCATCAGTACGTACATGAGCCCGAAGATGAGGATGAGCGGGATGAAGCCAGACATGGTTCGAAGTCGTCCTTTGGGGGAAATCGGCCCTTGGGAGGGAATCGGTCAGCGACCATGGGACCGGTCGGGCGTGATCGCCGGACCCGGGAAGCCTAGGCCTTACCGGTCAGCCCCAGACGGCCAACGTCTCGAGCCGGAAGGACTCGAACCGGCCCTGGTCGATCGCCGCCCTCAGCCGGTCCACGAAGTCCAGCAGCCAGGCCAGGTTGTGGAGGGTGAGTAGACGACGACCGGTGGGCTCGTCGGTCAGCAGGAGGTGCCGCAGGTAGCCACGGGACCACCTGGTAGCCGGGCTGGCGGGGAACTCCGGATCCAGCGGTAGGTCGTCTGTGGCATACCGAGCGTTCCGGAGGTTAAGCCCCCCGTCGGTGGTCAGCACCGTGCCGTGGCGGGCGTGTCGGGTCGGCAGCACGCAGTCGAACATGTCGATGCCCCTGGACACCACCTCCACCAGGCCCGCCGGGTCCCCCAGCCCCATGAAGTACCGGGGCTGGTCGGACGGCAGCATGGACGTGACGACGGCCAGCGGTTCCAGCATCTCGTCGCGGGTCTCCCCCACGCTCATCCCCCCGACGGCGTAGCCGTCGAACTCCAGGGCCAGGGTGCGTTCCGTGCTCTCGGCCCGCAGCACCGGATCCACCCCGCCCTGCACGATGCCGAACTGGCACTGCCGTTCGGCGGCGTCCGGGTGGTCCAGGAATGCCCGACGTCCACGGGCCGCCCACGTTGCCGTCCTCTCGACCGCCCCACGCAGGATCCTGTCGGTGGCGGGCAGCGCAGGGCACACGTCCAGGACCATCTGGATGTCGGCTCCCAGGTCGGCCTGCACCGACGCCGCCCCCTCCGGGGTGAGCACGTGGGTGGACCCGTCGTAGGTCGACCTGAAGGTCGCCCCGGCATCGTCGACCTTCGGCTGCAACGAGAAGATCTGGTAGCCGCCGCTGTCGGTCAGCGTAAGGCCCTCCCAGCCTGCGAACGCCCCGAGCCCGCCCAGGTCCCGGACCACATCGGCCCCGGGCCGCAGCATCAGGTGGTACGTGTTGCCCAGCACAACCTCGACGCCCAGCTCCAGCAGGTCCGTCGAGGAGAGGTGGCGCACCGCCCCCCGGGTACCGACGGGCATGAAGCACGGCGTGGCGAACGACCCACCGGGGGTCTCAACCCGACCGGTCCGGGCCCCGCCGTCCACGGCACCGGTGGTGAACGTGGCTCTCATGACGGCCTGGCCCCCCCGACGTGGCTCTCCTGATGGCGTGGCCTCACGACCATTCCCCCGATCTGCCTGAACCGGACCTGGCTACGAGCATGGCGTCGCCGAACGACAGGAAGCGGTAGCCGTCGACCAGCGCCGTTTCGTAGAGGTCCCGCCAACGGGACCCGGCGAAGGCCTCGAGCATGACCAGCAGGCTGGAGCGCGGCAGGTGGAAGTTCGTCAGCAGCACGTCGACCACCATGAATTCGAAGGGTGGACGGATGAACAGGTCGGTCCGTCCATCCGGTCCGAAGCGGGCCGCCGACTCCAGGGCCCGGACGGTGGTGGTACCGACCGCGATGACCCGGTCGGCGTCCCTGCAGGCCTCCAAGGTGGCCTCGGGGACCGTGTAGTCCTCCCTGTGCATCCTGTGGTCGTCCAGGTCGTCCACGGTTACCGGGCGGAAGGTGTCCAGGCCCACCACCAGCTCCAGGGAACCGATACGCGCTCCTGCCTCCCGGCAGGCCTCCAGCACCTGGTGGGTCAGGTGGAGGCCGGCGGTCGGGGCGGCTGCAGACGCCGACCGACGGCTGTAGACCGTCTGGTACCGGTCGGGGTCGTCGAGGACCGTCGTCAGGTAGGGCGGTAGCGGCATCTCGCCACAGCGGTGGATGGCCTCCAGCACCGGGCCGTCGGCCTGAAGGCGGACGTGTCGGCGGCCCTCGCCGAGGTCCCTGCCGACCTCCACCGAGAAGCCGTCGTCCACCCTCAGCGTCGTCCCGTGGGACAGCTTCCGACTGGGCCGCACCAGGGCCTCCCAGGTGTGGTCGCCCTGCAGCGCACGCAGGAGGAGCACCTCGGCACTTCCGCCGGTCTCACGCCGGAACCTCAGTCGGGCCGGCAGCACCCTCGTGTCGTTGACGACCAGCACGTCTCCGGGTCCCACAATTGACGGCAGGTCGCTGACGGTGCGGTGCACCACCTCGTCGCCCAGGGCGTCGAGCAGGCGGGCCGACGAACGGTCCTCCAACGGCACCTGGGCTATCGCCGCGTCGGGAAGTTGGTAGGCGAAGTCGTCCGGGCCCATGCGCGGGCCAGCCTACGGCCGACGATGGGCCCGCTCAGGCCGTTCGGTCCGCGCAGCCAGTTCGGCCCGGCGGGTCCGGTCAGCCCTCGAACAGGGAGCCGGCCCCCCGGTTAGCCGCGGCGGGCCGGTCCATCCCCAGATGGTCGAAGGCGGCGGGCGTGGCCACCCGGCCCTTCGGGGTGCGGAGCAGCAGGCCCTGCTGGATGAGGAACGGCTCGTACACGTCCTCGACGGTGTCCTCTGGCTCGCTGACGCTGATGGACAGGGTCTTGAGGCCCACCGGCCCACCGTCGAACCGCCTGCACATGACCGAGAGGATCTCCCGGGAGGGCTTGTCCAAGCCCAGCGAGTCCACGCCGAAGAAGGCCAGGCCGTCGCGTGCCACCGGTCCGTCCACCACGCCGCTGCGCTCCACCTGGGCGAAGTCCCTGACCTGCCGGAGCAGGCGGTTGCCGATGCGGGGCGTGCCCCGGGACCGTCGGGCGATCTCGGCGGCCCCGTCCTCGTCTAGGTCGACCTTGAGGATCCCGGCGGCGCGCGTGACGATGGACTGCAGGTCGGCCGGCTCGTAGTAGTCCAGCCGGGTCGTCAACCCGAACCGGTCGCGCAGGGGCCCTGTGATGAGGCCGGTCCGCGTGGTCGCGCCCACCAGCGTGAACGGTGGGAGCTCGAGGCGGATCGACCGGGCGGCCGGCCCCTTGCCCAGGATGATGTCGAGGGCGAAGTCCTCCATCGCCGGGTAGAGCACCTCCTCGACTGCCCTGGCCAGTCGGTGGATCTCGTCGATGAACAGCACGTCACCGGGCTCCAGCTTGGTCAGGATGGCGGCCAGGTCGCCGGAGCGCTCGAGCGCCGGGCCCGAGGTGATGTGCATCTCGGCAGCCATCTCGGCGGCCACGATGTGGGCCAGGGTGGTCTTGCCGAGCCCCGGTGGTCCGGCGAACAGGAAGTGGTCGGCAGCCTGCCCCCGCCGCCGGGCCGCCTCCAGCATCACCCGCAGGTGACCCTTCAACTCCGCCTGGCCGACGAACTCGTCGAGGCGGCGTGGTCGCAGCCCGACCTCGACCGCCACCTCGTCGACGTCGGGATCCAGGTCTGCCGACAGGAGCTCCTCGCGCATGGTCGGTCCCCCCTATGCCCTGGCCAGCCGCTGGAGCGCCTCGCGCAACAGGACCGCCGGGTCGTCGCCCCCGAGGTCGACCAGCACGCCCCGGACCTCGTCGCTGGTGTAGCCGAGGCCACCTAGGGCCTCCTGGACCTCGGAGACAGCGGAACGACCTGCCCGCGGATCGTCGTCGGATGCCGGAACGCCGTCGATGGGCAGGTCGAGGGAGTTCTTGAGCTCGACGAGCAGGCGGGCGGCCGTCTTCTTGCCTACGCCCGGCACCAGGCACAGGGCAGCCAGGTCGTCGTCGGCCAGGACCCGGGCCAGCTCGACGGGGCCGTGCACGCCGAGTACCGACAGGGCCAGCGCCGGACCGACGCCGTGGGCCGAGAGGAGCGTCTCGAAGCAGGCCCGCTCGGCGCGCTCGAGGAAGCCGTAGAGGGTCTGGTCGACCTCCCTGATGTGGTGGTGCACGTGCAGGAAGACCTCGCTCCCGGTATCGCCGAGTCGGACCGCCGTGGTCGGCGTCACCACCACCCGGTAGCCGATGCCCGCCACCTCGACCAGGACCTCGCCCGGGTCGAAGCGCTCCAGGAGGCGACCCCGCAGCGAGCCGATCACCGGGCGACCGCCCTGGGATCGCCCCGGTTCGACCGGCGGCCGGGCGGAACCACGGCAAGGTGGCAGAGGGCCACGGCCACCGCGTCGGCGGCGTCCACGGGACGTAGCGGCGTGGAGATCCCTAGCTGGGTACGGACCATCTGCTCCATCTGGTCCTTGTCTGCGCCTCCCCATCCGGCCACCGCCGACTTGACCTCGTTCGGCGAGTAGAGGGCCACCTCACAACCGGCGGCGGCGGCCTCGGCCATCACCACGCCGGAGGCCTGGCCGGTCTGCATGGCCGTGCCGACGTTCACCTGGAACAGCACGCGCTCGATGGCCACCTCGTCGGGCCGGTACTCCTCGATCAGCGCCCGGACCTCCCCCTGCAACTCGGCGAGGCGACGGGCCACGTCGGCCTCCGGTGAGGTCCGGACCACCCCGGCGGCCTCGGCGCGGAGCCTCCGGCCGTTGCGCGAAACGACGCCGTAGCCGCACCGGGTGAGGCCGGGGTCGATACCCAGAACGAACATGTGTACGACTCTAGCGGTGGTCGCCCCGGAGGTCGGTCACCCCGGCAGCGCCTCAGCCGTCCAGCGCCTCGAGGATCTCAGCAGGAATGTCGAAGTTGGCGTGGACGTCCTGGATGTCGTCGTTGTCGTCGAGCAGGTCCACGAGCCGGAGGACGGCCCGGGCGTGCTCGGCGGTGTCGATGGCCACCGTCGTGGTGGCCAGCATGGTGACGTCGGCGTTCAGGAACGGGACCTCGGCCGTCTCGAGCGCCTCACGGACGCCCGGCAGGTCGGTGGCCTCACAGGTCAGGCGCCACGTCCCGTCCTCGTCCACCAGGTCCTCGGCGCCGGCGTCCAGCGCCACCACCATGATCTCGTCCTCGTCGACCGACCCGTCCAGCAGAACCACGCCCTTGCGCTCGAACTGCCAGGCCACCGAACCGGGCTCGGCCAGCGAACCCCCGTTCTTGGACAGCAGCGACCGGACCTCGGACCCCGTGCGGTTGCGGTTGTCGGTCAACGTCTCCATGTACAGGGCCACACCGTGTGGGGCGTAGCCCTCGTAGGTGATCGACTCGTAGTCGACGCCCTCCAGCTCGCCGGTGCCCCGCTTCACCGCCCGCTCGATGGTGTCCAGCGGCACCGAGGAGTCCCGGGCCTTCTGGAACATGGTCCGCAGCGTGGGGTTGGTGTCGGGGTCGCCGCCACCCTGTCGGGCCGCCACCTCCACCTGCTTTATGAGCTTGGCGAAGAGCTTGCCGCGCTTTGCGTCGGCGGCGCCCTTCTTGTGCTTGATGGTCGCCCACTTGGAATGGCCGGACATGTGCTTCTCGTCTCGACTGGTGGTTGGAGTGTCTTGGGATCGTTTCCGACGATCAGGCGCCGAACGCCAGGTCCAGGAACCGTTCGTGGATGCGCCCGTCGCCGGACATCTCGGGGTGGAACGACGAGACCAGCACGGCGCCCTCACGGCATAGCACCGGGACCCCGTCCACTGTGGCAAGCACCTCGACGTCGGATCCGACCCGTTCCACGACCGGCGCCCGTATGAACACGCCGTGGAACGGACCGTCCAGGCCCGTGACCGATAGCTGGTCCTCGAACGAGTCGACCTGGCGGCCGTAGCCGTTGCGCCGGACGTCGATGTCGATCGCGCCGAACGAGCGCTGGTCGTCGCGGCCGTCGGTCACCCGGACGGCCAGGAGGATCATCCCGGCACAGGTCCCCAGCACCGGGAGGCCGTCGGCCAGGCGCTCGGCCAGGGACGGTCGCAGGCCCGACGAGTCCAGCAGCATGGACATGGTGGTGGACTCACCACCCGGAACGACCATGGCGTCGACGGCGTCAAGGTCCCCGGGGGTACGCACCTCGAGAGGCACCGCTCCGAGGCCGGTCAGGACCTCGGAGTGCCGGGCGAACGCCCCCTGGAGGGCGAGCACGCCGACCTTCATGCGGAGCGGGCCCTACCAGCCCCGGTCGGCCAGCCGGGCCTCCAGCGAACCGATCTCCAGGCCGGGCATGGCGTCGCCCAGGCCACGGCTCACCTTTGCCACCATCGCCGGATCGCCGAAGTTGGTGACGGCTTCCACGATGGCACGGGCCCGCGGTGCCGGGTCGTCGCTCTTGAAGATGCCCGATCCCACGAACACCGCCTGGGCTCCCAGCTGCATGACCAGGGAGGCGTCGGCAGGCGTGGCAATCCCTCCCGCGCAGAACATCGGCACAGGGAGCTCACCGGTCTCGGCGATCTCCTGGACCAGTGGCAGCGGCGCCTGGAGGCGCTTCGCCCAGTCGAAGAGCTCGGCCTGGTCGGCCTGGGTGATCCTGCGGATGTCACCGATGATGGAGCGGAGGTGTCGGACGGCCTCCACGATGTTGCCGGTCCCCGCCTCACCCTTGGAGCGGATCAGGCATGCGCCCTCGGAGATGCGCCGAAGGGCCTCACCCAGGTTTGTGGCGCCGCACACGAACGGCACGTCAAACGCCCACTTGTCGATGTGGTGCGCCTCGTCGGCCGGCGTGAGCACCTCGCTCTCGTCGACATAGTCGACGTCGAGGGCCTGCAGGACCTGGGCCTCGGCGAAGTGGCCGATGCGGGCCTTGGCCATCACGGGGACTGTGACTGCCTCCTGGATGCCGAGGATCATCTCGGGGTCGGACATGCGGGCCACGCCACCATCCCGGCGGATGTCTGAGGGCACCCGCTCAAGCGCCATCACGGCGGTGGCTCCGGCGTCCTCGGCGATCTTCGCCTGGGTCGGATCCACGACGTCCATGATCACGCCGCCCTTGAGCATCTCGGCCAGGCCCCGCTTCACCAGCTGGGTCCCGGTTGCTCTCGTCACTTCGCTCATGGCGCGCAGTCTAGGACAGGGATCGGGCCGACTACCCCGCCGGATCGGGCGGTAGTCGCCTCGTGGCGTCAGCCCGTGAGCTCGGCCACCTGGGATGGGTCGAGGATGACTCCCTCTCCCAGGCGGGCCAGGGCCACCCACGTACGACCGGGGTGGAGGTACACCGGTGAACCCGTGTCGTCATCGGCCAGCGCCCAGCCGTCGGCCAGGAACGGCCGACTCCAGGTCACTCCGGTGACCGTGCCGTCCCGCAGCAGCCAGCCGTCGCCGGAGCCGGTGGAGATCACCTGAGGCGACAACAGGTCTGCGTCCGACGTTCGGTAGTCCACGTACAGGATCAGCACGTTGTCGGCCGCCAGCTGGAAGCCATCGGCGTCCACGAGCGGTACCCCGCGGTGGAACCTGAGCCACCGTGCCGAGACGTGGTCCCACACCCAGTCGATGTCACGGCGGGGTGCGATCCAGCGAACTCCACGGGTCGGCACCGCCGATGCCGGCAGGCCACCGAAGGCGAAGATCGGGTCGGGTGCCGATCCGGTGGCAGCCGACGCGGCGGCCGCCGCGTCCAGGAAGCCGTTGTACGGCGACTCGCCACGGCTGGCGTCCCTGAAGAAGAGGTGCTGGCCCAGGCCGTTGGTGGTCAGGCCCACGAACGTCCCGAGGCCGATGGCCTGCTCCACCTCGGCGCCCACCCCCTCGTTGCTCCCCCAGTAGGCGAAGAGCGGGCGGTTCAGGTTGCCGATGAGGTCGATGTCGCTGGACCGGGCCGAGCGGACCAGGCCGACCCGCACTGGGACCTCGCTGTGGAACACGGCCAGGAACCGGGTGACCCCGTTCTCGATGTGGGCCTCGTAGACGACGTCGGCGTCCTCCAGCCCGACCTGGGGCAGTGACTTCGAGTCGTTGTTGCCGACCTTGACGACCAGGGCCGGTCGGTCGACGTTCCCGTCGACGGCCGGCAGGCCGGTCAGCGGGTGGACCGGCCCGGCCCACCCGATGATCGTTGTGGTGGTCGCCACGCCGATGCTGGTGGTCGTGTCGACCTCGACCGTCGCTCCGCCGTCCTCGGCCACCGTGTCGGCCACCACCGCTGCTTCGGTCGTGGTCGGCGCAACGGTGGCGGTCGTCGCCGGGGCGAGCGTCCCCAGGGTCGGCACGGGGGCGGCCTGTTCGCCACCACCGCATCCGGTGGCGGACAGGGCCAGGCCCAGCACGGAGATACCCAGGAAGCGGCGCCCGACCATCACGGCGTCAGCACTCCCCCAGGGCGGCCACGCGGACCTCGACCGTCGGATGCGACGTCGTCTGGACGTCGGTTCGTCCGTCGGGTTGGAGCAGCCAGAGCCGGGAGGTCGATACGGAAGCGTCCACCTCGGTCCCCAGGTCCGCCAGGCCCCGTAGGGCCGTCTGCATCCCCGGCGGGAAGCGCGTCCACTCTGCGCCGTCCAGGTCGGCCTGCATCACCCGGTCGGGCCCGACGGAGGCGGAGGCGACCAGCCGGACCCCGGCGAGGCGGCCCATGGCAGCCGCTGTCGTCTCGCCCCGGAGGTGGTCGTCTGTGCAACGAACCAGGAGGTGGGCCACCAGCGCCTCGAGCTCGACGAGGCCGAGGCGGTCGGCCGCACCGGTGGTCAGGACGATCGATGCGCCGTCGGGTCCGGCCATGGCCGCGGCGTTGCCGGCGGGCGAGTCGATGACGAAGAGCTCCGGAGGCTGGATGCCGTGGGTGAGGCAGAGGCCGCCGACGGTGTTGTGCAGCCGCGGGAACTCCCCGACGAGGGCCGGACGGGCCTTCAGGCTCCGCCGGAGGACCCGCAGGGCGCGACGACCCGTGACCCGGGCGAAGGACACGGTGAGGAGTATGCCCGCCGCGACGGCTATCGGCAGGCCCAGACCGACTAGCAGAGCGACCAGCAGCGTGACCACGCCGACGACGACCGCGGGGAGGGTGACGGCGCTACGGAGAGGAGACATGGGCAACGGCCTCGTGACGACTCGCTGGTGTGCGATCACCGCTGGTGGCGATCCGGGTGGACGGCCTGCATGTTACGCCCACCATCGGCCGACACGGGGCCCACCGGCCATGCCCACCATCGGCCTGGTCAACGCCGGTCTGCCCACCATCGGCCTGGTCAACGCCGGCCGGATCAGGCCATGACGTCCGCGTAGGCCTCGAGGTACCGGTCGGCGAGGCGACGCATCGAGAACTGCTCGGCACGGATCCGACCGCTTGCCACGAGGCGGGCGGAGAGGTCGGGATTCCGGAGGACCTTGTCGATGGCGGTGCCGAGAGCAGCAGCGTCGTCCGGGGGTACGAGCAGCGCGTCCTCTCCGCCCCGGGCCACCTTCGAATAGCCCGGGATGTCGCTGGCCACCACTGGCGTGTCGCAGGCCATGCCCTCCAGGAGCACCACGCCGAAGGACTCGCCCCGCAGCGAGGGCGCACAGAACACGTCTGCTCCGCGGATCCGGGCGGCGCGCTCCTCGTCGGAGATGCGCCCCAGCCAGGTGATCCGGGCGTCGCCCGCCACCCTTGCCCGCAGGGCCTCGGTCTCCGGACCGTCACCGGCCACCCAGAGTCGTACGTGGGCCGGCAGGTGTGACATGGCGTCGAGCAGCACCGTGAGGCCCTTGCGCGGCTCGTGGCGTCCAATGAAGAAGACCGTCGGTCCCTCTGTCGGCCACGGCACCACCAGGCGACTCCGCCGCACCTCTACACCGTTGAAGAGGATCTCGTATTCACCGCCCAGGGATTCGGCAGCCATGGCAGCCGCGTCGTCCGAGACCGCGAACGACCGGTCCAGGCGGCGGTTCAGCCACCGCACCCCACGGTTCAGGACGTCGTAGGCCAGGCTGCCACCGGCGGCGTGGAACGTCCCCACCATGGGAGCGGCGGCCAGGAACAGTGCCGTCGTCGTGGGGCCTGGAGCCAGCGGTTCGTGGAGGTGGATGACGTCGAACTCCTCGTCGCGCAGGGCGCGGATGGTCCGCAGGGCACACGGGACGTCCGGGGCGATCGGGGCCATTGAGCCGTTGGCGGCCGTCGGGAGGCTGTTGCCCAAGGGGGTGACGCCTGCATCGGGCGGCGGGCCGTCGCAGGGGCCCAGTACCCGGGTGGGATGGCCTGAGGACCGCAGCATCCGGGCGAGGCCCAGGACCTGGCCCTGGACGCCTCCGGGGATGGTCAGGCTGTACGGGCAGATGAGGCCGATCCTCATGTCGACCGACGCTAGTCGTGGTCCCCGGCTGCTCCCCCGCTGAGACCACCCGTGCCTGCCGGGGATCCACCGGCTGCCGCCGCGTCGTCCGGTGCGGCATGTTCCCGATCTGTGGGCCAGTTGGGCTGCAGGAGGTGCCACTGCTCTGGTGCACGCGAGATGAGCACCTCCAGTTCGGCGGCCAGCAGTCGGGTCACCCGGGCCACGTCGTCGCGGAGGCGCCCCTCCCGGACGGCTGGCACGGCTGGCCTGACCACGCCGTGGCAGCCGCCGGGGTGGTCGTAGACGGCAATCGGCAGCAGGACGGCACCGGTCCGCAGGGCGAGGGTGGCCGGACCGGCAGGCAGCGTGGTCCGCTCTCCGAAGAACTCGACCTCGACGCCGGCCCCCCCGACATGGCGGTCGCTGGGTAGGCAGACGGCGCGGTTCTCGCGCAGCATCGCCATGGTCTCGGTGCCGGCGCTGGGACCCAGGCCGACCACCTTCATGCCCAGCGAGGCCCGCAGGCCGCGGTACCACTCGAACAGCTCGGGCGGCTCGAGCGCCTCGACCACGCAGCCGACGGGCACCTGGTGCCGAAGGGTCAGCCAGTGGGCCGCCCACTCCCAGCTCCCCAGGTGTGGCATGGCCATGATCACGCCGTTGCCAGCCTCCCGGGCCTCGGCGATCAACTCGTAGCCCTCTTCGGTGAAGCCGGCGATGACCTGGTCGGGCGTCATCGCCGGGAGCCGGAAGCTGTGGAAGTAGTAGTCGGCGTACGAGACGAACACTGCGTCGACGCTGCGCCTCATCTCGGCGGCGTCCAGGTCGACCGGGCTTGACCTGCGAAGGGTCCGTTCCACGATCCGCCGACGGTCGCCGTCCATGTACCCGACGAGCCGTCCGATGGTCCGCGCCACCAGGGCACCAGGACGGGCGGGCACGACCTGGGACAGCCGGGCGGCCAGGCGGTAGGCGTTGACGATCCGCGGCGTCTTCATGACCTGTACAGGAGACCGGCGTCCAGGTGGCCGACGTCCGGGAGCGCGGTGGCCTCTGACGCGACGGTCAAGGGCGCGACGTGGGACGCCACGACCCGTGGCGCTGGCGGCGACCCGATCGACGCATGGAGCGGACCTGTCGACGGCGTTCGACACGAGGACTCAAGGGCGCTTCCCGGTCGGCACTGGCCTGGCGCCACACCTTCACGAAGCGCTGGCCCGCGGTGAACAGGCTGAGCACCAACATCACCCAGAGGACCGGCACGAGGATCTCGGAGAACAGCAGGCCGAAGGCCAGGACGATGAACCTCTCGGCGCGTTCCATGAGGCCGCCCTTGGCGTCGTAGCCCAACGATTCGGCCTTCGCCCGCTGGTACGAGATGAACATCGCGGTGGCCATGATTCCCACCGGCAGCATCATCATGTGGTCGGTCCGGACGCTTGCCAGGTGCCATGCCACGCCGCCGAACAGGAGCGCGTCGGTCAGCCGGTCGGCCACCGAGTCGAAGTAGGCACCGCGCTGCGACGAGGTACCCGCCGCCTTTGCCACCGCGCCGTCCAGTGCATCGGGGATGCCGGTCAGCACCAGCAGCAGGAAGCCGAGCCTCAGGTAGCCCAGGCCGATTGACACGGCGGCCGCGGTGGCCATCGCTATGCCGACGACGGTCACGACGTCGGCGGAGATTCCGGTTCGCTGGAGGCTTCGGCCGATCGGGGTCAATCCCCGATCTACGACGTCACGCCAGTTTCCGTCGAGCATGGTGGTGGTCACTCTCCAGTAGAAGTGGATCCCGCTCCTGGTGGCAGCCGACCGGGCGTTCGGGCCATCCGGGGGATCTGGTTTCCGACCCTCCAGCGTACCAGTGGCCGCCCGGTGGTCAGTAGAGCCGGGTAGGTGGTGCCCAGCACGTGGTCGTTCACGCCCCGGTTGCCCAGTCCTCGGGGTTCACCTCGGTGTAGGAGGCCACAACCGACCCGTCTACGCCGTCGACGAACACGAGGCCCCGGCGCTCCGGCGGCGACTCGTTCGAATACACCAGCACCCGCCACGTCGGTCGGCTCCGAAGCCCCCGCCACGCCATCTGCGCCGAGGCGTGGCCCACCGGGAAGCCGACCTCGCGGACAGCGGCCACCAGGGCGTCGGCCTCGTCGGTGCCGAGGCTCCAGCCCGCCTGGAGGTGATAGGCCCCCAGCAGCGCCAGCCCGGCGGCTCCGACGTACAGGCCACCGTCGACCAACGGCGAACCCTCGGCGAGGATCGCCACGACCGCGGTCGTGGCGGCCAGCACCAGGTAGATCGCTCCGGGGATCCGGCGTCGGTCGTTGTCGGGGAACACGTACGGCCCGACGAGGCCACGGGCGTCGAGGTCATCCGGGAGGGCGTCACGCACCTCGGCGTCGGGTGTCTCGACGGGCTCGTCCACGGCGCGACCCTAGCGGTGGGCCCGTCTGCCGCGACCTGACCACCCGTCCGGCTCCGAGGTGGCCGCCACCACCACGCAACGCACCGACTCGGTCCCCGAACGCCGCTCGGGGCACCCCCGGGGGCACGCCTCAGACCAGGCCTCCGGAGGCCACCGAGACGGCATCCAGCCGGTCGACGATCAGGCCCAGGTTCGCCACCAGGTCGCCCTGGCCGTCGAGCGTCAGGTCTGCGAGGTCCCGGCACGGCGACACGAACGCATCGTGCATGGGCGCCACCGTTGCAGCGAACTGCGTACGCACGCTCTCCGGTGTCCGGCCGCGCTCCCTTACGTCGCGGTCCAGCCGGCGGGCCAGGCGCACCTCTGCCGGTGCCTCCACGAAGACCGATACGTCCAGGCGTTCCCGAATGACCGGAAACGCCAGCACGAGGATGCCGTCGACCACAATCACCGGTCTGGGGTCGACCCGTCGGGTCGTACCGGTCCGGGTGTGGGTGGTGAAGTCGTACACCGGGACCTCCGCCGGCCGACCGGCCAGCAGGCCGTCCAGGTGGCTGACCAGCAGGTCGACGTCCAGTGAGTCCGGATGGTCGTAGTTGACCAGCGCACGTTCGTCGGGGGTCAGGTGGACCAGGTCGTGGTAGTACTCGTCGAACCAGAGGACCGAGACGTCGGCGCCCAGCCGATCCGCCAGGCCCCAGACGAGCGTGGTCTTGCCGGCTCCGCTTCCCCCGACCACCCCGATCACCGTTCTCCGCACGGGGAGGGATCATAGGACCGGCGCCGACGGGCCCGTAACCCGTGCTGCCAGATGCCCGCCGGGACCGCGGATGAAGTCGGCGGTGGTGGTCGATACCTGTAGCAGGTGCCTGTGCTCAGTACCTGTAGTGGTCGGGCTTGAACGGACCCTCTACGGGCACGCCCAGGTAGTCGGCCTGGTCGTCCGAGAGCTCGGTGAGGTGCACACCTAGGGCATCCAGGTGGAGCCTGGCCACCTTCTCGTCCAACGACTTGGGCAGGGTCACGACTGCGATCCCGTAGTCCTCGGCGCGGGCGTGGAGTTCGATCTGGGCCAGGACCTGGTTCGAGAAGCTGGCCGACATGACGAAGCTGGGGTGGCCGGTGGCGTTGCCCAGGTTCAGCAGGCGACCCTCCGACAGCATGATCACCGAGTGCCCGTCGGGGAAGACGAACTCGTCCACCTGGGGCTTGATGTTGACCCGCTGGACGTCGGACATGCGCTGCAGGCCGGCCATGTCGATCTCGTTGTCGAAGTGCCCGATGTTGCCGACGATGGCCTGGTGCTTCATCCGCCCCATGTGCTCGGCGGTGATGATGTCACTGCACCCGGTGGCCGTGACGAAGATGTCGGCCTCTCCGAGGACCCTCTCCAGCGTGTTCACCTCGTAGCCCTGCATGACCGCCTGGAGGGCGCAGATCGGGTCGACCTCGGTGACGATCACGCGGGCCCCCTGGCCGCGCAGCGACTCGGCGCAGCCCTTGCCCACGTCGCCGAAGCCGCACACCACGGCCGTCTTCCCGCCGATCATCACGTCGGTGCCCCGGTTGATGCCGTCGATGAGCGAGTGGCGGACGCCGTAGAGGTTGTCGAACTTCGACTTGGTGACCGCGTCGTTGACGTTGATCGCCGGGAACAGCAGCTCACCGGCCTCCAGCATCTGGTAGAGGCGGTGGACCCCGGTGGTCGTCTCCTCGGACACGCCCCGGATGCCGGCAGCGATCCGGGTCCACCGCTCCGGGTCGTCGTCCAGCGAGGCAGCCAGCGTGGCCAGGACCACCTGCCACTCCTCGGGGTCGTCGTCGGTCGGATCAGGCACGGCACCGGCCGCCTCGTACTCGACGCCCTTGTGGACCAGCATGGTGGCGTCGCCGCCGTCGTCCAGGATTAGGTTTGGTCCTCCGCCTCCGGGCCATTCCAGGATCTTCCGCGTGGCCCACCAGTAGTCCTCCAGCGTCTCGCCCTTCCAGGCGTAGACGGGCACGCCCCGCAGGTCGTCCGGCGATCCGTCAGGACCACAGACGACGGCTGCGGCAGCGTGGTCCTGTGTGGAGAAGATGTTGCAGCTGGCCCACCTCACCTCGGCTCCGAGGATGGTCAGCGTCTCGACCAGGACTGCCGTCTGGACGGTCATGTGGAGCGAGCCGCTGATCCGGGCACCGGCCAGGGGCTGCTCGTCGGCGAACTCGGCCCGCAGGGCCATCAGGCCGGGCATCTCGTGCTCGGCCAGGCGGATCTCGTTGCGACCGAACTCGTACAGCGCGATGTCGGCGACCCGGTGGTCGTCGGCGAGGGGTGGGAAGTTGGTGGAACTGGTCATGACGACTCCTGTTTGCTACCCGTGCGGGATGTGGCTATTGGCCCCGGAGGCGTGGCTCCGGGTACCGGGGCTGGGGTCGTCTGACGCCGTTCGGGCAGCCGCGGACCGTCAATGCTACCGGTCGGACACGTCGGGGCCCGGCGGTCAGCCTCCCACCGAGACCCGGTGGGCGATCCCGTCGACCGAGATCCGGTAGGCCCCGTCGGCGACCGGGACCAGGGCGGCCTCGCCCGGCGCCAACAGCAGGTCGCCTCCGACCACCGTGCGGCCGGCTACGGCCACCACCACGTCGGGACCCCGCCGCTCGCCGGCCCCGGCCCCTGCCACGTCCACGTCGACCTCGGCCCGCCCGGCGATCCGCCACACGGCGAAGTCGTCCACCGGAACCTCGTACGGGTGCACGCCGTCGACGGCCCGCTGCACGATCGGGGCATCCCCGGGACCCAGCAGGGCCACGAGGGCGTCCGGATCGACGTGCTTGGAGGTGAAGCCTCCCCTGACCACGTTGTCGCACGGTGTCATGACCTCGAGGGCCACCCCTCCCAGGTAGGCGTGGAGGACTCCGGGTCCCACGTACATCGCCTCCCCCGGCTGCAGCACACACCTGCGCATCATCGGAACCAGCAGGAGCGCCGGATCTCCCGGGTACCGGTCCGCCAACCGGCAGACGACCTCGGCGGCCTGGACCTCGGCTGCCGGGAGATCGGCACCTGCGACATCGGCGGACCGGACCCCAGGTGCCCCGGCGGCGGCCGGCCCTTGGCCTTCGAGCACCCTCCGGGCCGCATCCACGAACCGGTAGACGTCGCGACCACGGTCGGTGGCCCGGTCTCCGGTCAGCACGGCACCCACGACGTGCCGCCAGGCCTCCGGCTCCCGATCATCCAGCAGGGTCAGGATGTGGTCGGCCACGCCGAGGGCCCCGGCAACCTCCCGGGCCTCGGGGACGGGCCGGAATCCGCAGAGGGCCTCGAAACGGGTGACGGCACAGAGCAGTTCGGGCTTGGGTCCCGGGTCGGGGAACGACCGGGTGGCGTCGCCACGACCGATGCCGGCCTCCTCCTCGCGCCGGTAGCCGTCGGCGGCTGCCATGGCATCCGGGTGTACCTGCAGGGAGAGCGGCCGGTCGGCGGCGAGCAGCTTGACCAGGTATGGCAGGTAGGCCACGTCGGGCAGGTCGACCCCTTCCGGGGCCCGGCCATCCACCACCTCGGAGGACCTCGCCCGGTGGGCTCCGAACCAGAGCTCGGCCTCGGGTAGACCGGATGGCTCCACGCCCCTGAGGTCCGCCAGGGCGGTCGACGAGCCCCAGTCGTAGTGCTGCAGCCGGCCGGCCAGGCGTTCCACGGTGCTGTATCCCCCGGGTCAGTCGCCGAAGGTGGGCCGGATCCCCTCGGACTCCGCCAGGGCCAGGAGGCGCCCGTGCTCGGCGTCGTCGACCGTCTCGGCCTCGTCCACGAGCATCACGGGGATGCCGTCCCGGACCGCGTAGCGACGGCGCAGCCTCGGGTTGTAGAGGGCGTCCTCGCCTTCGAACCAGAGCAGGGCGCCCTTGTCCTCAGGGCAGGCCAGGATTTCCAGGAGCTTCGGATCCAGCGTCATGGACTGGAGGCTATTGGCCGATCAGGGCCTGCACCTCGGCCACCCGGGCCGTACAGGCCGCGTCGTCGGCAGCCTCGACGTTGAGCCGCAGCAGCGGCTCGGTGTTCGACGGCCTGAGGTTGAACCACCAGTGGCCGAAGTCGACGGTCAGCCCGTCCAGTCGGTCCTGGGGGTGACCGGCGTAGTGCACGGCCACCAGTTCGATCACGCCAGCCGGATCGGTGACCGTGGTGTTCAGCTCGCCGGAGGCCGCGTAGCGCTGCAGGGGCGCCAGCAGGCCGCTCAGCGGAAGGTCCGAACCGGAGAGGGCCTCCAGCACGACGAGGGCCGCTATGAGGCCCGAGTCGGCCCGGTAGTTGTCCCGGAAGTAGTAGTGGCCCGAGTGCTCGCCTGCGAACGCCGCACCCTCCTCGACCATGGCCTGCTTGATGATGGAGTGGCCCACCCGGGTCCGGACGGCCCGGCCCCCGTGCTCGGCGATCACCTCCGACACGGCCCTGGAGCAGATGAGGTTGTGGAGCACCGTCGCCCCCGGCTCGCGTTGCAGCACGCCCCGGGCCACCAGCGCCGTGGTGGTCGATCCCGATACCGGATGGGCCCGCTCGTCGACCAGGAAGACACGGTCGGCGTCGCCGTCGAAGGCCAGGCCGATGTCGGCGCCGGTCTCCAGCACCCGGGCCTGCAGGTCGCGGAGGTTCTCGGGCTGGATCGGATCGGCAGGGTGGTTCGGGAAGGTGCCGTCCAGCTCCGGGTAGAGGTGGTCGAGGTGGAACGGGAGCCCGTCGAACACCGCCGGAACGACGAGCCCGCCCATGCCGTTGGCCGTGTCGACGACCACGCGCAGGGGGCGCAGGGCGTCTAGGTCCACAAACGACCGGACGTGGTCCACGAACGCCGGCAGCATGTCCAGCGACGTCGTTGACCCACCTCCCGGTGCGTCGGCGTCGCCGAATCCGGCGATGATCCCGGCCGCCATCGCTCCCAGCCCGGTGTCGCGGCCGACCGGTCGGGCGGCCGAAAGGCACAGCTTCATGCCGTTGTAGGCGGCCGGGTTGTGGCTGGCCGTGAGCACCGCACCGGGGATGCCCAGGTGTCCGGAGGCGAAGTAGAGCATGTCGGTGGATGCCAGGCCGAGGTCGACCACGTCGAGCCCCTCGGACGTCACGCCGGCGGTGAAGGCCGCTCCCAACGCGATGCCGCTGGGGCGCATGTCGGTGCCCACCACCACCCGGGTCGTGTCGGGTTCCTCGCTGCGTACCAGCAGGGCGAACGCCCGCCCGATGGCCTCGGCCAGCGGTTCGTCCAGCTCGTCCGGCACCCGGCCGCGGACGTCGTATGCCTTGAACACGGCGCTGACAGCCGACGCCGCCAACGGCTCGGGAGCCGGCGGGCCTCCGTCGGGAGCCGGGTAGCCGCCGCGCCGGGCCAGCTGCCGCACCCTGACCAGGTCGGCCACCAGGCGGAGCCCGTCGCGCAGGGCACGCACGGTGGTCCGCTCCGAGTTCTCTACCTCGACGGGCACCTCCGCCAGGGTGAGGCGCCACCGTTCGGCCAGGTGGAACAACTCGACGTCGAAGGCGAAGCCGTCCAGCGTCGAGGCCTCGAAGAGGCGGTGGGCCACATCGGCCCGGAAGGCCTTCAGCCCGCACTGGGTGTCGCGGTACTGGCCGAGGAGCAGCGCGTGGGTTACCAGGTTCACCAGGCGTCCACCCACCTCACGGATGCGCCCGGTCCGGACCAGCGTCCGGGTGTCGGTGTGGCGTCGGCTCCCGACCACCATGTCGTACCCGGCCTCGACCTGGGTGACCAGGGCGGCTGCCTGGGCCGGCCCGTAGGCCAGGTCGGCGTCGGTGAAGACCACCGTCCGACCGGTGGCCACGGCCACCCCCGCCCGGACCGCCGCGCCCTTGCCCGAGTTGCGCTCCAGGCGCACCACCCGGTCGGCGCCTGCGGCCTCGGCACGCGCCGCCGTGTCGTCCGGCGAGCCGTCGTCGACCACGACGACCTCCACCGGCTCCACGTCGCCCGCCCGGCCCAGGGCCCCACCCAGCTCCTCGCGGACCCGGGCCACGGCATCGGCGACGCGGTCGGCCTCCCGGTAGGCGGGTAGCACCACGCTGACCCGGAAGGCCCCGGGGGGCGGCGGACGCTCGGAGGGACGGTCCTGTTCCCGACGGATCACCCGGAACAGGAACGCCCGGTAGGCGATGCCGCGCACTACGGCCGCTGCGGCCACGGCCGCTGCCTTGGCGGCCAGGTCGCGGCCCGGACCGCCCGGCGTGCCGAGGACCGCCAGGACCGCCAGGTCGACCATCCCGGCGGCCACCACGACCGATACGAACACCCGCCGGATCCTGATCCAGCGGGCGAAGGGGTCGTCCCGCAGGGTGACCAGGCGGTGGAGGCGTCGGGCAGCCACCGCTGCCACGGCGAGCGCCACCACGTCGGCGGCGACCACCGACCAGCCCCTGTCCAGGAGCAGGACCAGGAGGCCCACGTCGACCGCCGTGGCGATCAGGCCCACCACGGCGAACCGTCGCAGCCGCTTCCTCATGGTGCCGTGGCCTCCGGCGTGGCGGAAGTCCCGTCCGGCCCGGGCTCGTCCGGGTGGGCTGGCCCGGCGACTCGGTGCTGCCCCCATCTGGCCCGAGGCAGGTCGCCGGCGGGCCCGACGGCCGCCAGGTCGTACCACTCCGACCCTGACGGCGGGCGATCCGACAGGCTGTCGGGCCGCCGGGCCAGGACCACCAGGGCGACCAGCCCGACCAGGCTCAGCAGCATCGACACGATGTCGACGCCGGTCCGGCCGTAGGTCAGGGCCACGTCATTTCCGGTGGGCACCACGACCATGAGGTTCGGCGTGGTCCGCCACGGACCGTCGGCGCCAGCCACCTCCCAGTTGGGGAAGAACGACGTCCGCACCAGCACCGGTACGCCGATCCGGTCGACGTGGAACGAGATCGTGTCGACCCCCGAGGCGATGTCGGTGACCGTGACCGCCGGCAGGAGTCGGCGTTCCGCCAGCTCGTCCGGGGCGACGCGCTGCCACCCGTCGGGACCTCCGATGGTCCGCGGCACGGCCGACGAACCCTCTTGGAACACCTCGACCGCGGGATCCAGCCAGTCGGCGTGCCCTACGCCCGTGAAGGCCGCCGGTTCCACCTGCATGGGAACCACCAGCTCGGCACCGGCGACGGCGAACACGGTCCAGGGGCCGCTGGTGGCCAACTCGGTCAGGTCCGCGTGCCCACGCCCCTCTGCCACCGCCCGCTCCGAGAAGGCCGCGTAGTAGGGGACGCCGAGCTGCCGGAGGTGGTCGATCCCGGCATCCAGGTCGAAGCCCCGGTAGGGCAGCCCCCGCTGGGCCCGGGACGGCGAGATGGAGAGCTCCGACTGGACCAGGAAGTGGTAGGGCGTCGTCGTGGAGGCCTCGAAGTAGAGGCCCTCCATGGAGCCGATGCAGCCGTCCGTCCAGTGCGGAAGGAGCATCAGGGCCATCGGCGTGCCGTACCGCACGAGGTCGCTGTGGTACTCCCAGAGCAGCCGTCCACAGCCGTGCTCCTCGGCGATCCCGAGCATCGTCGCCGTGAGCGCGCGCTGCTCCTCCCAGCCGCCGCCCGTGGTGTCGCCCACCCTGTTCTCGTAGCCGTCGAAGTTCCAGCGAACCCAGGACCTGCCCAGGTTGAGTTCCTCGGTCTGGAAGCCCAACCACGAATAGGTGTTGCCCGACATGGAGCCGGTCGGCAGGACCCTCAACGGCATGCCCAGGTAGGCGATCAGCGCGAGGAAGGCCAGCACCGCTCCCCCGCCGCTGACGAGCCTCCCGGGTCGGCCACCGGCCGAGCGCCGGATGCCGTCGACCACCCGGCCCAGGAGCCGCAGCACGTCGGCCACGCCGATGGCGGCCAGCAGGTAGATGCTCAGGTAGTAGGCGGGGAGGATCCGGCCGTTGTAGAGGCGCCCCTCCGGGAGGTGGACGAAGGCCAGGCCCAGGAGGATCGCCGAGCCGGCCAGCACGAAGCCCAGCCGGCGACGGAAGGCGATCGACGCGACCAGCCCGACGACGGCGATGAGGATCGCCACCTGGAGCGGTGGATCGTTGGTGAGGAAGTCGGCCGCCAGGTGGTCGCGGTCCAGCAGGTAGGAACGGAACTGGGTGAGCTTGTGCCAGGCCATGTCGTTCAGGTGGTCCCGCTGCCACCAGAAGGGCAGGACCCAGAACGCCGAGCAGAGGCCGGCCACCAGGCCCGTGGTGAGGAGCCAGCGCAGGGCCTCCCGGCTCGGGCGCACCAGCAGGGCGACCGCCGAGGCCACCAGGGCGTAGAAGGCGACCAGCAGGTGGAACAACCCGGTGAGGGCCAGCAGCACGGCAGCCGCGGCCCGGCCCCGGCCGGTCTCCAGGCCCCGGACCATGAGGCCGATGTAGACGAGGCAGGCCGCCACCGCCAGCGTGAAGGCGAACTCGCCGGCCATGGTCGACATCAGGTTGCCGCCCATGATGTTGAACGACCTGTCGAACACGAAGGGCAGGGTGGCCACCGCGGTGAGAGCCGGCCCGGGGAACGGCAGGCCGGCGAGGCGCCCGGTCAGCCAGCCGGCCGCCGGCATCACCACCAGCCCGACCACCGTCACCCACTTGATGGCCATGCCGTAGTGGACGGGAACCACGAGCACGCTGAGCGCCCCCAGCAGGCCCAGCCGGGTCAGCCAGCCGGCCGACCGGTTGCGGACGAGTCGTGCCGCAGCCAGGCCGATGGCCGGGAGCACCACCACCAGCAGCGGCGTGGCCAGGCCCACGTCCACGGCCACGACGACCAGCATCGGGACGACCATGTAGAAGTGGTAGGCGGGGAACCCGGCGTACCAGTCGGGCGTCCACCCGGTGAGGCGGAACCGGGGCAGCAGTTCGTCGCGTATGTACGCCGGCCCCCAGACATGCGCTCCGAGGTCTCCGCCGGTCGGGGTGGACCTCGTGAACAGCAGGCCGTCCGGGTTGACCACCCAGAGGACGAACAGGACGCTGCCCCCTACCAGGAACCAGTTCACCCACGTGGTGAGGGGGATGCGTCGCACGGCGGCGGCCAGCGGGCTGGCCATGTCATCGGCGCCCGGACCGGCCGTCTCGGCTATGGGCCCAGACGTGGGAGACGCAGCCTCGGGAACGGGCAGCGGGGTGGGATCGCTCATACGGCGGGAACTGCGACCAGCAGCATCAGGACCGTCACCCCGTTGAACCCCAGGTGGGCCCATATCGCCCGTCCGAGCCGACCGTCGCGCTGCGCCAGCCAGCCACACACCAGGCCGATGGCGACCAGGGCCGGGAACTGCAGGACCTGCAGGTGCACGGCGCCGAACACCAGGGCGGAGACGACCAGGGCGACCCGGGGGCGCATCCGGGCCTCCAGGGCACGCAGGGTCAGCCCGCGGAAGAAGAGTTCCTCCACGATCGGGGCGCCGACCACGACCGAGAGGACCAGCAGCAGGATGCCGCTACCCGTGGCCTTGTCGACCAGCTCCCGGGCGGGTCCGGAGACGTCCAGGTCGTCGGTCAGCAGCAGTATCGGCACGTAGATGGCCGGCACGACGGCCACCTGGGTGACGACGCCGATCCCCAGGCCCTGCCAGGCATCGGAGGCCGTGGCCCCCCAGCCCAGGTCGGCCCAGCGCACGCCCCGGGCGGCCACAAGCCAGAGCGGGACCCCCAGCAGGCCGATCCACAGGGCGGCCTGCATGACGGCGACCATGGACAGCGGCAGGACGTCGGCCTCCTCGTATCCGCCGGCGGTGAATATGATCCCGGCCGCCACCACACTGGCCACCGTCCCGATGACCACGCCGGCCACCACGTGGCCGACGCCCCAGGCGTGTCCGGTGGAGCCCTCCTCGGGGATGGCGCCGCTGGCGCGCCCGGTGGAGTTCTCCTCGGGGGTGGCGCCGTCCATCGGGCGAACCCTAGCGAGGGGCCCCGGACCGGAGGTCGTCGCCGTGCCCGGTCTGTGCCGGATCCGGACCACCCACGTCCGTACGTAGCCGGGCCGAGGCCTGTCCGACACAGGTCCCCCGTACCATGGAGGCATGGCGGAACGATCCGACAAGCGGGGTGCGAGGCCGTCCGGTAGGCGCTCCGAGCGACCGGGTGGTCAATCGGCGACGGGCAACCGGTCGGGACGCGACCAGGGTTGGCCCCGCTGGGGCATCTGGCTGGTGCTGGGCCTCCTGGCCTCCGCCCTCTTCTTCCCCAACTTCCTCCCCGCCCCCGAAACCGACGAGGTCACCTACGACCGGTTCCTGAGCCGGGTGGCCGTCCACGAGGTCACCGACGTCCTGGTCGACAACCTGACCGGGAAGATCGAGTTCACCGACGTCGACGGCGTGGTCCACGTCACCGCGGGCCCCCTGGAGCTCTCCATAGACGACCGGCGGCTGCTGGCCGACAGCGGTGCAGCCGTGCTCTTCGAGACACCGCAACCCGGGTTCCTCCAGGCATGGCTGCCGCTGCTGCTGCCCGTGGGCCTGATCATCCTTTTCTTCTGGTGGATCAACCGCCGGGCCCAGGGCCAGATGGGCGGGATGATGTCCATTGGCCGGTCGCGGGCCAAGACCTACTCCTCGGAACGGCCCGGAACCACGTTCGACGACGTGGCCGGCTACGAGGGCGTGAAGATGGAGATCCGCGAGGTGGTCGACTTCTTGAAGGACACCGAGAAGTTCGCCGAGATCGGCGCCCGGGTCCCCAAGGGCGTGCTGCTGGTCGGCCCGCCGGGAACCGGCAAGACGCTCATCGCCAGGGCGGTGGCCGGCGAGGCCGGGGTGCCGTTCCTGTCGGTCACCGGTTCCGACTTCATGGAGATGTTCGTCGGCGTGGGAGCCAGCCGGGTCCGAGACCTGTTCGAGACGGCCCGCAAGATGGGCAGCGCCATCATCTTCATCGACGAGGTGGACTCGGTCGGCCGCAAGCGCGGCGCCGGCCTGGGCGGCGGTCACGACGAGCGCGAGCAGACGCTGAACCAGATGCTCTCCGAGATGGACGGCTTCGAATCCTCCGAGGGCATCGTGATGATCGCTGCCACCAACCGGCCAGACATCCTGGATCCGGCCCTGTTGCGGCCCGGCCGCTTCGACCGCCAGGTAGTGGTACCTCTCCCCGAACTGGATGACCGTCGGAAGATCCTGGACGTCCACGTGAAGGGCAAGCGGGTGGACGAAGACGTCGACCTGGACCTGATCGCCCGTGGAACACCCGGTATGAGCGGCGCCGACCTGGCCAACCTGGTGAACGAGGCCGCCCTCATCGCGGTCCGGACCGGTGCGGACAGCATCCAGGCCGACCACTTCGAGCAGGCCCGGGACCGCACCCTCATGGGCCAGAAGCGCGAGTCGCTGGCGCTGTCGGCGGACGAGAAGGAGGCCATCGCCTACCACGAGGCGGGCCACGCACTCTGTGCCGCCCTGCTTCCGACCGCCGATCCGCTCCACAAGGTGACGATCATCCCCAGCGGCATGGCCCTGGGCATGACCATGCAGTTGCCCGAGGAGGAGCGCCACCTCTACCGCCAGGACTTCATCGAGGACTCGCTCGTAGTGAGCCTCGGCGGTCGCATGGCCGAGAACCTCGTCTTCGGCGTGGCCTCCACCGGTGCGAGCAACGACCTCGTGGGCGCCACCGAGCTGGCGCGCAAGATGGTCAGGGAGTGGGGCATGAGCGACCGGGTCGGCCCGATGGCATGGGGCAGCCAGGGCCACGTGTTCCTGGGCGACGACCTGCTGCACAGCCGCGACTACAGCGACCACACGGCCCGGCTCATCGACGAGGAGGTCCAGCGGATCCTCAGCGACCAGGAGGCACGCTGCCGTGACCTGCTCGTCGAGCACCGTCACGCCCTCAACCTGATCGCCAGGTCACTCCTGGAGCACGAGACGATCAGCGGAGAGGAGGTCAGCCGCCTGGTACGGGTCGCCACCGACCCCAGCGCCGGCACGGACGCCGGCGTGGACTCCGATGACACGTCCGGTCCAACGGACGCCAGTGACACGACGGGCCTGACCAACGCAGATGACGGGTCCGGCTCGACGGACACAGATGGTTGGTCCCGCTCGACGAGTGACGGTGCTCAGGCGGCCGTCAGCGATCCGGCAAGCACCGACTGACGGGTCCACCCGTGGACCGACTCCTGCTCCTCGTCCTGGTGGCCGCCACCGCGGGCACCCTGGCCCACCTGGTGCAGCGTCGGCGTCCCGATGCCCCGGTCCGTACGGGCTGGTCTGTACCCCAGCAGTTGGACCGCCGCGACTTCGACCGCCCCGACGCTCCCTGGCTGGTCGCCGTGTTCACATCGGCGACATGCGATACATGCGGGTCGGTGGTCGAGGTCGCCCGACCCCTGGAGAGCCAGGCGGTGGCGTTCCAGGAGGTCGAGGCCGGAGAGCGACGCGACCTGCACGACCGGTACGCCGTCGATGCCGTACCCATGGTGCTCCTGGTGGACGGGGTGGGCGTGGTGCGCGACCACCACCTGGGTCCGGTGACGGCCACCCACCTCTGGGGGAGCCTGGCCGAGCTCCGCCAGCCCGGTTCAACGCCCGACGGCTGCGACGCCGGCGGGTGAGCTAGCCAGTGGCGGGCCAGTCCTCGGTACCTACCACCGCCACGGCCACACCGGCCGTGGACCCGGCCGGCGAGGACTCCCGGACCGACGCCACCACCGGCGAGGTGGACTCCACGGCCAGGATCACGGGCCCACCCGCTCCCAGGGGGAACACCACCTGGGTCCCGGGATCCAGCTCGACCACGGCCGGAAGGCCCTCCGGTGCCCGCCCGGCCAGCACCTTCACCTCGAGGATGGCGATGCTGGAGCCGGCCGGGTTGGCCACGGCCAGGATGTCCCCGGTGCTCTCGAACCGCTCGCCCAGGTCGACCAGCCAGCCGCGCGCCACCACGGCGACGGCCGGACGCACGGCGAGGTCGGGAACGGCCAGTTGGCCGGTGGCTGCCTGCTCGCCGGCGGCCCCATCGGCGACAACTCCCCGACGGACCAGCGATGCCGCCACCGGCTGGTCGTCCAGGGTCCGGACCTCGATCCCGAACGTACCAACGCCGTCCAGCCTCCCGTCGCCGAGGTCCACGACGTGGCGCTGCCCGGCCCGCAGGACCACAGGCCAGGGCTCCACGAACCCGTCGGACGGCGACGTCCGGGCGACCACCTCGAGTTCTACGGTGTCCTCGCCGGGGTTCAACACCACGACCGACAGGTCGCCTCCTGACCCGGCAACCGGGCCGACGCCGGGAACGAACAACCGCGACCGGGCCTCGGGCAGGCCTGGCGCCAGGTCCAACCCCCTGAGCCCCGTGGGACCTTCACCGTCTGCCAACTGGAGCCGCGCCACCGCCACCTGGCCGACACGCACGTCGACCAGGGCCGAGACCACGGCCGAGTCGGAGATGCGCTCCGTCACGTCGTAGGCGACCAGCGACCGGCCGGCCA
This sequence comes from Acidimicrobiales bacterium, assembly GCA_022452145.1. NCBI lineage: Bacteria > Bacillati > Actinomycetota > Acidimicrobiia > Acidimicrobiales > Acidimicrobiales bacterium. Next base: position 92,658 of record JAKURY010000006.1, read on the forward strand.
CCACCATCCCCTGGGAGTCGAGGGTCTCGCGGCGACCTATGTCGCCGACGAACCGCAGGTCCACGACCGCCGAGGCCGGGAACGGGTTGTGCATTAGCAGCCACACCCGGTTGCCCGGCCGGGCGGTGGTGGACCACGGCACCAGCCAGGTCCCGGAGGTGCGGGTCAGGCACGGGCGGTGGTCGACACCATCGCCCTCGATGCGCTGTCCGACGACGACGGCCCCTCCGGGTACCTCTACGGTCACGGCGGCGAAGGCCGACCCGGGCACGAACCGGCCGGGTCGGATCTCCAGCCTGTCACCGGCATCCAACCGGAAGGCCCGCTCCACGGCCCGACCCCGGTCGTCGACGACGATCACCCGACCGTCGGTGGGTCCGGCTGCGATGCTCGCCACCTGCACCACCCGGTCCCTGATCCCCTCCAGGGCGTCGGTCGGGCCGATGCAGAACCAGAGGTCCGAGGACTGTCCGGCCAGCGACATGGCCGTCCGGGCCACCGCCGGCGGTGCCTCCCGGACGTCGCCCGGAGCTTCCACTCCCAGGGACAGGGAGCCGATCAGCAGCGCCAGCAGCACCACCAGGGCCGGTGACCGGTGGGCGTTCACGGTCGGTGTTCCCGGTCGGAGGCATGGATACTGCGGGAGGCGTCGGCCATGGGAACGGTGTGGCTCCCCCCGACGCGGCCCTCACGAGCTTCCCGGGCGGTACGGGCCCAGCTGGCCAGCAGGAGCACCACGCCGACCAGGACCACCTGGACCGACCGACGACCCCTGGAGCGCGATCCGTCCAGATCCAGCACCCCGACCGTGTCCCTGGCCACCCGGACCGACGGGTGGTCCAGCCGGGCCGGGGTGGCGTCGTCTGCGACCAGTGGCTGCGTGACGCCGTCGACCACGAAGCGCCAGGCGGCATCCGGGCCGATCGCCCACCTCAGCGCTCCGTCGGCCGAGGCGGTCACCACCCGCAGGTCGAAGGCCTCCCGGGTCACCGGGACCGGCACGGCCCGACGATTCCGGTCCCGGACAACCGCCAGGGGCGCCTCCACCACGGTGCTGCGGTAGACGGTCACCGCCCTGTTGATGCCCTCCATGCGCTCCAGGTCCAGCTGGCGCGACACGGCCCCGGCCAGGCGGTCCGGCACCGGGACCTCGCGTGCCGGCTGGGGCACCGGCGTGGAACGCTCGACCAGCACCACCCAGCCCACGCCCCACGTCGCCAGCCGGGCCCCGAGGCGGCTGGTGTCGCCGGCCATGGCGTCCAGCACCGACGCCCTGATCGAGGCCATGCCCTCTGTCGGCTCCATGGGCCACTGGTCGAGGAGGTCGGGCCGTCCGTCGGTGACCGCCATGGCCAGGCGAGACCCTCCATGCAGGCCGTCCAGGAGGTGGCCATCAGGGCCGAATCCACCCGAAAGTGGGATTCCGGCCGCCGGGAGCACCGACGGGTCGCCGAGCCAGAGGGCCCGGGGAACACCGCCGTGGATCGTCTCGCCGTCGACCGGTCCTGTCGAGATGAACGGCACCGCTGCACGGAGGTCGTCGCGCGCCGTACCCCACGCCCCGTCGATCGAGCCGACCAGCACGGGCAGGACGGCCACGGCCAGGGAGAGGCCCGCCACGCCGACGGCGACCTGCCGGAGGCGGCGGTCAGGCTCTCGACGTGAACGGCCATCCCGGGAATCAGCCGCTGGGCTCTGGCCGCCGCCCAGCAGGTCCGAGCCGAGGCCGGCGACGCCCACAGCTGCGGCCCAGGCCAGGCCCACGGCTGCCGGTACGAGGAGGGCACCGGGCTCGGGCGTCGGTCCGTCCCACCAGCCCTGGTCCACGATCCAGACGGCGGACCACGAGGCGGCGACCACGAACCACGCCCGGAGGGCGATGGCCAGGTGGCGACCCCGGGCGACCAGCAGGGCGATGACCGGCAGGACGAGCAGGGCCATCCCGAACAGGCCAAGACCGAAGTCGCCGGTTTCCAGGCGGAACATCTCGGCCGTGCCCACCCCGTGGACCGGCCAGTCGACCGGGGTGACCAGCGACCCGATGGATCGGCCGGCGAGGAGCTCGAGCAGCAGCGGGAGGTGCAGCAGCGCTGCCACGGCGATGCCGACCGCGGTGACCAGCAGCAGTCGCCACAGGCCGGCGATGCTCCCGGCCAGGACCGTGCCCACGACCAGGCCTACGACCACCATGGAGACCGGCACGGCGAGCGTCGGATCCACGGCGACGGCCGCAGCCAGCACCAGGCCAGTCACGAGCACCTCGGACCACAGGCCGCGGAGGCGGGTTCCTGGTCCGGCGTCACCGCCACGGATTCCGTAGGGGGCGACCCCCTGCGCTCCTGCCAGACGACGGACCACCCAGGGAACCACGGCGAAGGCGGCGATCGGTGCCAGCCGACCGGCCCGCAGGGCGTCGTAGGGCACCGGGACGGACAGGTAGACCAGCACGGCGACCGCCCGGGACCGACCGCCGCCCACCGGTTGGGCCAGCCGCCAGACCCCGAGTGCGCCCACCGGGAGGGCGGCGAGCACAACGAGGGCCCATAGCAGGTCGCTCCCCCACGGCCAGAGGCCGTCCAGCAGCCCGATGGCGGCAAGGCCGTCGGGCCCGACCACCGTGCTGCCCGTGCCGGTGGGCCGCCAGCCCAGCCACCACGACCTGACCAGGTCCATCGGGTCGGCAGGCAGCGGCTGCATGCGGCCGACCGCCGGGAGGCCGTTGCCGACCAGGGCCCTGGACCCGAAGCCGAGGACCACCGCTGATGCCATGAGGGCCATCCCGCCGGGACCCAGCAGCATCGACCAGAGCCGGTGCAGGCGCACCTGGCTGGGCGAACGGTCGTCGGTGCCGGTCAGGTCCCGTCCGGTGACCGCCCGCCAGAAGGCCCGGTGGGGAACCTCGAGGCTGGCCACGTCGGCAACGGCCGACGGGTCGGGGGTCGGCATGAGGCGGCGGCGACGCCGGGCAGACGAGAGGCGGCGCAGGTTCCAGGGCCAGGCCCCGACCAGCCCGAGGGCGTGGCGGAACCTCCCGGTCGCCAGGCCGTAGACCGCCCCGGCGACCGTGGCGGCCAGCAGGCCGATGACGGCCGCCGCGGCCTGGGGCGGCCGATGGCAGACCAGCACCATCCGGAGGCGGTTCCGGGCCCGGTGGGTCACTGCCGACTGGACCCCTCCACGGGTTCCCGGAGGATCTCCCGGCTGGTCTCCCTTCCCGCCCTCAGGCCGACCCGCCGGCCAACGATCACCGGCGTCGATGCGCTGGGCCACGGCGGTGGGCGCCGTGGCCACGGTGGCCCCCAGCAGCCGGGCACGCCAGCAGAGTTCCACGATGCCGTCGCTGCCATGCACCTCCGGGTCGATGCCGCCGAGTGCCTCGAACAGGTCGGAGCGGACCAGCACCGCCGCACCTGCCACAGCCAGCACGTCCCGGTCCGTGTCGTACTGGCCCTGGTCAATCTCACCGGGCCCCACCAGCGGAACCGGAGTCCCCAGCCGGTCCACCGAGGTCCCCAGGTCGTCCAGGGTGCGGCTCCCCTCGGACCCCAGCACCTTGGCTCCGACGATGCCGGCGTTGGCCTCCACGGCCTCCTCCACCATGCGCCGGACCGCCGTGCCGCCCAGCAGGACGTCGTCGGTCAGCAGCAGCAGGAAGCGTGGCGTCATACCGACCGGTCGGGCGGCCAGGCCGGCGGCGACGGCCGCCCCGAAGCCGGGGTTCCCGTCCAGGAGGGCGACGGTCGAGCCCGGCAGGACGCGCCCGACGCGTTCCAGCAACGGGGCTGCTGCCGGGGCTACCGCCGCAGCCCTGCCAGCCGCAGGCGCATCGCCGACGTCGACCACCAGCACCTCCAGGCGGGCGTGGTCCTGGGCGGCCAGGGCCTCCATGACGGCATCGAAGGCCGGTCCGGGGTCTTGGGTTACCAGCACGGCGAGCACCGTCGCCGTCGGTGGTCGGGGCGCCGGATCGGCCGGCGCCGCAGCACTCAGCGACTGGTCGGAGACGGCGTCCACGGACACCGGACCCTAGTGCCATGCCACCTGTGGCTGATCGGCAGACGGGCACGCCATCTGCACATGCACTCGACCGGTGAACAGACCTGCCGCCGACGGCAGCCGTCCTGGTCGACCTCCACGCTGCCTGCAACACGCTTCAACACATAGTGTGCGCCGGTGGCCCATCTCGTTACCGACTGCCGCCCGCGCCACCCGTGAGGACGTTGGTGACCGGCGCGGCCGGGTTCGTCGGAAGCCACCTCGTGGAGCACCTGCGGACCTGCGGCGACGACGTCGTCGGCACCGACAGGTCCGATGGCGGTCCGGACCTGCTGGACGCGGCGGGCATCAGGCGCCTGGTCGGCGACGTCCGACCGGAGGTGGTGTTCCACCTGGCAGGGCAGGCCGACGTCGGGGGCTCCTGGGACTCCCCCGTCGAAACACTGCGCGTGAACGCCGAGGGCACCCTCCACCTCCTGGACGCCGTGCGTTCCCTGGACGGTGCGCGGGTGGTCACGGTCAGCAGCGCAGACGTCTACGGGGTGGTCGACCCCGACGACCTCCCAATCCGTGAATCAGCCCCCCTGCGCCCCGTGTCGCCGTATGCGGCCAGCAAGGCTGCTGCCGACCTCCTGGCCCTCCAGGCCCACCTGGGCCACGGGCTGGACGTGGTTCGGGCCCGCTCGTTCAACCACCTCGGGCCCGGACAGGGCGACCGGTTCGTCTGTTCGGCACTGGCCTCGCGGATCGCCGCAGCCGAGCTGGCCGGAGATGACTCCATCCGGGTCGGCAACCTCGAGGCCCGTCGCGACTTCACCGACGTCCGGGACGTGGTCCGGGCCTACCGGTGCCTGGCCGTCAGCGGCCGGTCCGGAGCCGCCTACAACGTGTGCACGGGAACCTCGGTGGCCATCCGTGAGATAGCAGAGCGGCTGCTCGACATTGCCGGTCAGGGTGGGCCATCAGGCCGGAGCCCGACCGGCCAGATGCGCCTGGTATCGGACCCGGCGCTGCACCGGCCGGTGGACCTCGCCGAGTCGTGTGGCGACCCCACGGCGATCCGGACCGACACCGGCTGGAGGCCCGAGATGTCGCTGGACCGGACGCTCGCCGACCTGCTGGAGTACTGGCGGGGGCGCCTTCGGCGGGAGCCGGAGGCAGACTGACCGCCATGACGCGTCGCGCCCTCATCACCGGAATCACCGGACAGGACGGCTCGTATCTGGCCGAGATGCTGCTGGACAAGGGCTACGACGTGGTCGGCATGGTCCGTCGGACCTCCACGGTCACCTTCGAGCGCATCGACCACCTCATGGACCGCATCCAGCTCCACTCCGGCGACCTCCTGGATCCGCTCTCGCTCATCGAGGCCCTCCGGGTGCACGAGCCGGACGAGGTCTACAACCTGGCAGCCCAGTCGTTCG